>JACZTA010000139.1 GCA_022573915.1 Bacteroidota bacterium
CCCTCGATCTTACCTGCTCTACCCCGCTTCGTGGTAGTAACAACTACTTCATCACCATCCAAAGCGGTTCCCAGGTTGCGGGAAGGAATATAAACATCAGGCCCTTTCTTTTCGCTTAGAAGGTAAGCACTTCCCGATCTTGTCATGTCTATGATCCCGGAAATTTGAGACGCCGAGCCCGGTAACACATATCTACCCCGTTTTTCTTCGATGATCATATTTCTCTGCCATAACTTGTCGATGGCAGTATGGATGGAAGACTTTGATCTTGAGTCCTTGAGTCCAAGCTGTTTAGCTAACTGCTTATGATTAAACCCTCTGCCGGGATTATCCCGAAAGACATTATATACTTCCTTGACCAAAGAAGAACCTCTTTTTTTACCGGATTTTTTAGAACGTTTTTTGGGAGACATTATTCAAATGAGGTGTAATGATATCAATCTCCTTTATCCGAGTGAAATTTTCTGGAGGGTATGGCATCAATGAGTTTCTTGGTGTATTCTTTTTGCGGATTATAATAAATATTCTCTGAAAAGCCCAGCTCTTCAATCTTACCCTGGTTCATGACCATCATTCTGTCGGACATGAATTTGACAACACTCAAATCATGTGAAATAAAAATATACGTGAAACCAAATTCCTTTTTGAGGGAGTTAAGCAGATTTAAAACCTGGGCTTGCACCGACACATCCAGCGCTGAAACCGATTCGTCGCAGATGATGAAATTTGGCTTAAGTGCCAATGCGCGTGCTATACAAATTCTTTGCCTCTGACCCCCGGAAAATTCATGAGGGTACCGGTTAAAATGATCAGGCTGCATATTTACTTTTTCGAGTAACTCCATTACCTTCTCTTTTCTTTCCTTCATACCTGAGTACATCTTATGTACATGAAGCGGCTCCATGATAGCAGCGCCAACAGTTAAGCGCGGATTGAGTGACGAATACGGATCCTGAAAGATTATCTGCATATTTTTTCTGAGGTTTCGCATATCCTTGCGGCTAATACTCATCAGATCGACACCATTATACACTATCTCGCCTTCAAGAGCCGGCACCAATTGCAGTATGGTTCTCCCCAGGGTAGTCTTGCCACATCCTGATTCTCCAACCAGCCCAAGTGTTTCCCCGGGAAATACGTCGAAACTCACGTCATCAACGGCCTTTATTACTTTTAAGGGTTTACCGAATATGTTGGTTTTGGTAGTAAAATATGTCTTTAGGTTTCTTACACTCAGGATTGGATCCTGATTAAGTATGCGCCTTCTTTCTTTTTTAAATTCTTCCTCATCCTTCAAATTATCCTGGATAACTTCTTCAACTGTTATTGCCTTTTCTGTGATATTTCCGTTTTCATCCTCGCCCATAAAATCAGAGATAACAGGAAGCCGTATCACTTTCTTGTCCAATGATGGTCGACAAGCCAGAAGGCCTTTGGTATAAGGATGCTGTGGATTTGTGAATATGCTTTCTATGTCACCTTGCTCAACTATGTTGCCCTTATACATTACGATGACTTTGTCGGCAATTTCTGCAATCACGCCGAGGTCATGTGTGATGAACATGATCGACATATCTCTTTCATTCTTCAATTTTATCATCAACTCCAGGATCGTCTTCTGTACAGTGACATCAAGTGCTGTGGTTGGTTCGTCTGCAATCAGCATACTCGGATTGCAAGACATCGCCATGGCGATCATCACCCGCTGCTTTTGGCCACCGGAAAGCTGGTGTGGGTAAGCTGCGAGAATTCGTGGAGGGTCAGGAAGCTGGACATCTTCAAAAAGTTTCAAGGTCATTTCTATCGCTTTCTTTTTCGAAACCTTTTGGTGCAACACGATAGCTTCAAGCACCTGGAATCCACAGGTAAAAACCGGGTTAAGAGAAGTCATGGGTTCCTGGAAGATCATCGAGATCTTATTTCCGCGGTAATGCCGAATCTCATCCTCAGATAACTGCAGCAAGTCTGTTTCTCCTTCTATGTCATTAAATAGTATCTGGCCTTCGGCTATCTTGCCCGGTGGTTCGGCAACGAGGCGCATGATAGATAAAGCAGTGACCGATTTGCCTGAACCGGATTCACCCACAATCCCCAATGTCTCGCCTTTTTTAACACGGAAATCAACCCCGTTCACGGCGGTTATTACGCTGTCTTCCATATGGAATTCAGTTCTCAGATTCCTGACCTCAAGTAGTGTGTCATCCTGCATTTAAACCTCTTATAATAATGTGATTGAGTAAAAGTAAGACATTTAAACAATTGCTTCAATCTCCTATTACTCACAATTGATAAAACTCCTAGGTTATTCAGGAAGAACTGTCTAGGATAGTATGCGAATTTGATCAGAATTCAGGAGTGATTGGCCTCTAAATCGAAGCAATAATTGTGCAACCGTAACCACATCCTTCTCACAATACGCTATGATTCTCTCCAGATCATGATCCTCCCAATACACTCGCCAAACATCACTACCCTTAATATCATCCTTGGGAGTGGGTATGGAGAATATCTCTGCCAGCAATTCCAACGAAGTATAGTGTTTGAAATCCCCGAATTTCCATAACTGCATCGTATCCAAATGATGTATTTGCCATGGCTTTAATCCAGCCAAATCCAATACGGGTGGCAAACTAAGGCCATTGATCAGCATTCGCCTTGCTATATAAGGAATATCAAACTCTTGCAGGTTGTGGCCGGCAAATATGGGCCTGGTTTTGGCATCGGTAATAATAAATTCCTCAAACTCGGATAAAAGTTCCAGCTCATTATGGCCGGAGAAGGATCGCGTCTCGAAAATTACTCCTTGATATTCACTTAAAAATGATCCGGTGGATATGCAAATTATTTTTCCGAATTCGGAATATATACCGGCTCGCTCATAGAGTGATTCAGTACTCTCCCCATTCTTTGCGAGCCATTTAGCTTTTTGATCCCAAAGGTTTTGCATTTTAGGATCGAGTTTCGAATAAGCCGGATGAGTCGGGACAGTTTCAATATCCAGTACCAATACTTTTTCGAGATTTATTTTTTGCAACATAATTTTTTATTGCACGTTATATTGATAAGAAAAATAATATTGAATGGGATAATATGAAAGCATAAACTACTAGATGCAACTATTACATATAATTTTAAATCTTACAACAAAACTTCCCTCCCATGGACATCTCGAAAGCGCTTGCCATCCTATGTACGTTCATCCTGCTCTCAATATTAAATACGAACCTTTACGCACAGGAGTCCGGTAACTCAGCATCTGAAAAAAAGTTTAACCATGAGATTGGATTGCGCGCCGGTTTAGTGACCGGTCAAGGCTTATCCTATGGCATTTGGCATAAAAGAATGGGTCTTGAAGTAGCAGTTTTGCCGTACTCTTCTACCAATAGATTTAACTTGACTATAGGTGGCGCTATTCTGTCGGTTCTAAAAGAGCATGAAAAAGTAAACCTACTTGGATTTATAGGCTCATCTTACTCTTTAATGCAATATTCAAACAATACGAGCAGTAACTATTTGAATGCAGGTTTGGGTTTTGGATTGCAAGTGATCATATTTGAAGTGATCTCTATGCAACTACTGGCAGGATATGGCGCATTTGATATGGTTAATAATTTTTCAAGCAGCATAACGGCTGAAGCGGGTATTTACTACCGCCTTTAGCTGGCATAATACCTCACTAAATATTTTAATTTGTACATTTATAACCTACGAATATGCATTTTCCTAAATCGTTTGTCAATCTTTTACTACTAACGACATTGATCACTTCGGCATCCGTAGTTTACGGACAAGACACCGAATATATTGGATCGCAAAAGAAGCTCAGTCATGAAGTAGGTGTGCGATATGGTGCCGTGACGGGAACCGGCCTGTCATACGGAATGTGGTATAAAAGAGTAGGATTTGAGGTATCGGTTTTGCCATATTATGAAAAAAATAGTTCTGACTTAATCGTGGGTGGTGCATTATTCACCATATTAAAAGAGAGTGAATACGTAAATCTCCTGGGATTTGCAGGTGTATCCTTCACGGAAACACGAAGCTACGCTTACTACAACTCTGTATGGAATACAGGTCTGGGTTTTGGTGTACAGGTATTTTTATTTGATGTACTTTCTTTTCAGCTATTGACTGGATTTGGTGTGTACGATGCATTTGACAGACCCAGGACTAACATTATTGGTGAGGCAGGTGTATATTACAAGCTTCAGTAATCAACTTATTACGTTATTAATTCTAGTTACTTCTTGCGGCCGAAAATTATAAGATTTCCGAGACATAATTGGATAAATTTTTTATCAGTTCTTATTTTCCTCACCTTCTTAACATCCGATGTCCGGGGTCAAGATTTAAATCAACAACAGAAGAACCGTTTTATTCATGAGATTGGACTGAGACTTGGATCTACGACAGGTGCCGGGTTGTCCTACTGCATTTGGTATAAAAAGGTAGGTTTTGAGTTAGCATTTATTCCAACTTTTAATAGTAAGGTTGGATCCTCTTCAGTTATAGGAGCAGGAATATTGACAATACTGAAGGAGCACGAGGCTATAAATCTGATCGGGTTCATCGGTTCAACATACTATAGGGTGCCCACAACCTCGACTCAAGCAGCTTATGCAGAACTTAATGCCGGATTGGGTGGAGGCCTGTATTTTACTTTGTTAGAAGTTATTTCTGTCCAAGTGCTAACAGGATATGGTGTTTTCGATGTGATCGACGATTTTAAAGCACATATTACAATGGAGTTGGGTTTATACTACAGACTTTAAGTAATACAACACATTACTTAGGATTTTTTTATAATTTAGCCTGCTTAAAATAAGCCCCAACAGCACTTCAACCCCATGGCAGAAACGACCCCACCCAAACCTAAAAAGCTAAGTACACGTAGAGTAATCTACACGGTTGTGATTATCGTGTTACTTGCTGCAAATGGAGGCCTGGTTGTCAAGAACCTGCAAACGCTCAGGGAAAAGAAGGTGATAAGTGAAACACTCGCCATTACTGATTCAATTAAAGTAGAGTTGGAAATTAAAGTCCAGGAGATCCTTGCAGAATTAGCTACTTACGAAGGCAAATCTTATGAACTTGATAGTTTGTTGAACCTGGCAAACCTGGAAGTCTCTGCAAAACAGCAGGAAATTGAGCGGTTGCTGGACGAAAATGCAACGGTTCATGTCTTAAGAAGAAAAGTGGCGGAATTTAATTCGGTAAGAAATAATTTACTAGCGCAGATTGATTCATTCAGCACTATTATCGAGCAGCTTAAATCAGAAAAACTTACGCTGCAGCAGACCATCGAATCAGAAAAAAGTTATAGCCAGCAGTTGGAGGAGGAAAAAGAAATTCTGGCAAAGA
Source organism: Bacteroidota bacterium (assembly GCA_022573915.1). Classification (GTDB taxonomy): domain Bacteria; phylum Bacteroidota; class Bacteroidia; order Chitinophagales; family JACZTA01; genus JACZTA01. The sequence continues at coordinate 5,362 of JACZTA010000139.1, forward strand.
AGGTGGAGCTTGGATCCATTATTGGAGCTTTAAACATTATATCCAGAGGACTCAGGGAAAAAGGAAGCGGGAAGTTTGTGACAACCACCAGTGCAAAAAAGGCAATGAGATTTGAAATTTGTTTCGACCTTGCCGAAAACAAAGTTGCCGACCAAGGGGAAAAGATATCATGCTGGTGATCATCGGGCCCAACAGGAAAACACTGGTTGATGCAAGCCATGGATCGGGAAAATTCACACTTTCCGAAAGCGGAGAAAGCAAATCCTACACTACTAAAACGATTGTCAACTACAATAACAAGAGCCAGCACCTCTGCATAAATTGGGAACAAACCGACCCATTCACTGCAGGAAACTATAAGATCGAAATCTACGGATCGGGTTATTTAATGGGCATCTCTACCATGCGCTTAAAATAAAATCGGAGCAACCGGATTTTATTAGATTTGTAAGCAATAGCATCATTTTTGCACCTTATTCACTACAGCTTGCAAAATCGTCTTCACTATTTTAGGTAACTTTAAAAATTGCCCTTCAGGCTATCACACCCAATCTGCAATATGAGCATCTCCCGAATTGCGTACATGTTTCTGTTCTTGTTGATTCCCTACCGCGGCATTTTTGCACAAACCCTTTCAGTGATTGATGCATCTGATCTCCAACCCATTGAAAATGTTGCCGTATACAGTCGTTCCAGCAACCTCGTTGGTTTAACAAATGAATATGGGATGTTGGAGATTAAAAAAGTGCGTGGAACAGACACCTTGTTTTTTCAACATCCCGGATATTATGTGGTTCAGTTTACGCTTAACAACCTAAAAGAAGATGATTATCTTGTTCGGCTGAACGATAAGGTTGTTATATTAGGAGAAATTGTTGTTTCGGTTAGTAAGATTGAGGAAGAAAAATCCGGCATACCCAATAAGGTCAATATCATCAGGACTAAAGAAATAGAGACTTATAATCCGCAGACCACTGCCGATATGTTAAGTTATTCCGGCAACATTTATTTACAAAAAAGCCAGATGGGAGGGGGTAGTCCTGTGATACGAGGGTTGGAAGCCAATAAGGTCTTACTGGTCCTGGATGGCGTGCGTATGAACAACGCGATCTATCGAAGTGGCCACCTTCAAAACGTGATCATGATAGATCACAACATCATTGAACGAACGGAGGTTATACTTGGGCCGGGTTCAGTAAATTATGGCAGCGATGCATTGGGAGGAGTAATGCACTTCTACACAATGAAACCGAAATTGGCAGTCGGAAAACACAAGAATACCAAGGCAAATGCACTCATACGTATTTCATCGGCAAACAGCGAGCAAAGCGGACATGTTGATTTCAACATTGGTTACAATAAGATCGGATTTTTAAGCAGTCTTTCCTACGTCGACTTTGACGACCTGAGAACTGGTAATATCCGGCATCCTTCTTATCCCAATTTTGGTAAGACATTCAGTTATGTTACGCAGGTTAGTGGTGTAGATACTATCCTGCCGAATAATGATCCCAACATACAGCTATTTACTAATTATAGCCAAGTGAATCTTTCGCAAAAAATACTTTATAAACCCAACAAAATCGTAGATTTTCTTTTTAATACTTCTTACACTACTTCTTCCATTGTTCCCCGATACGACAGGCTAACAGATACCACAGCTAACGGGTTGTTGAAATACGCAGAATGGTATTACGGTCCCCAAGAGTGGTTGCTGTCTTCTCTCACCACGACGATTAAACAAAATAGTGCCTTCTTCGACCGGTTTGATTTCACGCTGGCATATCAGAATATTCTGGAAGAAAGAAATACCAGACGATATAAGAATCCGGCTTTGATAAGCCGACACGAAAACGTGGTTGTCTTCAGCGAATACCTCGATTTTAATAAGAACTTTTATGAGAAAGTGGGAGATTCGATCAATTACGATAAAATCAAACACCGGTTACATTATGGCCTGGCTTATGAATATAATAATGTGCAGTCAACAGCTGATTCCGTCATCAACAACGCTGTAATCGGAAATGCCTCGACACGTTATCCGGATGGTGGCAGCATCATGGAAAGCTATGCGATTTATGTTACCTATAAATGGAATATCAGCAAACTTATCACCTTAAGTTCAGGTATACGGTACACGCAAATACGGTTGGAATCAAATTTTAGAGACAGTACTTTTTTCGACTTCCCCTTCGACCAAATTGCCCTGGGTCCGGAAGCGTTCTCGGAAAGTGTAGGTATAGTGATCAGACCCACAGAAAGTTTGCAGATTAATATAATCGCTTCCACAGGATTTCGCTCTCCGAACGTGGACGATGTTGGGAAGGTATTTGATTCAAGTCCGGGTAACGTAATTGTACCAAATAACAATCTGCAACCCGAATACGCCTATAATGGTGAACTGGGTATTACTCAAAAATTCGGTTCCATTATTGAAATCAGTGCCAGTGGGTATTATACAATTTTAAATGATTTGATTGTTCGGCGTAATTTTAAATTCAATGGGCAGGATTCAATTTATTATGATGGTGTATTGAGCCAGGTGCAAGCCAATGTTAATGCCGGCAATGCATTTATAACCGGATTCTCAATTAATTTTCTTGCAGATATCGTGCAGAATCTCCAGACCAAGAATGATATTAATTTCACTTATGGACGCGAGACCACCAGCGATGTTCCACTTGGCCATATCCCGCCGGTTTTCGGCCAATCCCGATTGATCTATACATATAATAAATTGCAGAGTGAGTTATTCATCAGATATAATGGTTGGAAACGAATAGCCGATTATTCACCATTTGGAGAGGACCGGCCGGAGCAAGCGACCATACACGGAACACCTTCGTGGTACACCTTAAATGTCAGAGCCGGTTATCAGGTAAACAAGATGATACGCTTCCAGATTGCATTAGAAAATATATTTGACCAACATTATAAATCCTTTGCTTCCGGCATAAGCGCTCCCGGCAGAAACCTGATCATCGCTTTAAGAGGAAGATTCTAAATCTTATTACATGAAAATAATACAAATCTTAACTCTATTATTAGTTATTGGAACAGTCATCATGAGTTCCTGCAAGAAAAGAGGCTGCAAACAGACGTACGCATTTAATTACGATGTGGATGCCGACAAAGCTAATAACAAACTATGTACATATCAACGTACCTTTTGGGATGATCATACGGATAGTACCGGCTGGATAGATGTCTGGGTAGCGAGATCGGACAGCCTAGGTGCAGAGGTATTTTACGAAGGCACGATCTCGATCTTTTATCCCGGTACGACCCCTGATTGCGAGATGGCTGTTGGTTGTGCGGTAATTGACCGTAAGCCGGGTACCTATGATTATGAAATAGAAAACAACAAAGGAAACACCGATTTCGGTGTAGTAATATTCCGGGATGAAGCTTGCAGACTGTTCGAAGTGAATTACTAGTATTAAAAAACGGGCAAGCTACTTATATCGCACCGCTACAACCTTCTACCCTTGCTTCCTTCCGGACCTGGGGGATTCAAAGGGAGCTGGCCGTATAAGACTTGCCCGGTGTAAAAATACGGAAATTACATTGAATGAATGGCATTGGGAATGAGAATGCAAGTACTTCGCTCAATTCACTCCCTTTCACATTCTCATTCACATTCTCATTCACATTCTCATTCACATTCTCTCGCTACGTCTGAAAAATCCCCGGATTAAACTGCTTCTCAATCGGTGCATGATCAGCAGCTGCAATGCCTCTGGCAATTACCTTTCGGGTGTCTAATGGATCAATAATTCCATCGACCCATAATCGCGCTGCGGCATAATAAGGAGTAGTTTGTTTCTGGTATCGGCCCACGATCTCCTCAAGGAGTTCCTTCTCCTCCGCTTCCTCTATCTTCTGCCCTTTCGCCTTCATTGAGGCAACCTGTATTTGTAATAGTGTTTTAGCCGCCTGATCTCCACCCATCACAGCAATATTTGCGGTTGGCCAGGCAAAGATAAGACGTGGGTCGTAGGCTTTACCACACATCGCATAGTTACCGGCGCCAAAAGAATTACCGGTAATTATTGTGAATTTTGGCACCACCGAATTGGATACAGCGCTCACCATTTTCGCGCCGTCCTTAATAATACCTCCATGCTCGGAACGGGTGCCGACCATGAATCCTGTCACATCCTGCAAGAATACTAAAGGAATCTTTTTCTGATTACAAATCATGATAAAACGAGCTGCTTTGTTTGCCGAATCAGAGTAAATGACGCCACCGAACTGCATCTCGCCCTTCTTGGTTTTAATGATGGTTCTTTGATTCGCGACAATACCGACTGCCCAGCCGTCAATTCTGGCATATCCACAAACTATACTCTTCCCATAACTCGCTTTATATTCGTCCATTTCAGAGTTGTCCACCAATCTTTCAATGATCTCCATCACATCATATGGTTCTAAGCGGCTCTCAGGCATCAAGGAGTACAGCTCCTGCGGATCTTTCTTCGGAGGTTTTGATTCTTCGCGGTTAAATCCTGCTTTATTATTATCCCCGATCTTGCCAACCAAACTTCTGATCTTCTCCAGGCATGATTTATCGTCAGGCATATTATAATCAGTGATACCCGATATTTCAGAGGTGGTTTCGGCTCCTCCCAGGGTTTCCGCATCCGCGTTCTCCCCTATGGCCGCTTTTACCAGATAAGGTCCGGCTAAAAATATAGAACCTGTTTTATCCACGATCAATGCCTCGTCTGACATAATGGGGAGATAGGCACCTCCGGCCACACAACTTCCCATGATCGCAGCAATTTGTGTGATTCCCATTGATGACATGACTGCATTATTTCTGAAGATCCGCCCAAAATGTCCTTTATCAGGGAAAAGTTCGTCCTGCAGTGGTAAAAATACACCTGCACTATCTACCAGGTAAATTATTGGCAAATGATTTTCGAT
>JACZTA010000140.1 GCA_022573915.1 Bacteroidota bacterium
CTCCATCAACAAACGGTTCTGAGGATATTTCTGAGCCACTTACTGCCCCTGAAGAAATTCCTGCTACCCCCGGTGAGCCAATAATTGAATCGCCGGTAGTTACCCCTGTTCCTGTTCAAACTCCGCCGGTGGCAACACAGCCGATAACTGCTGCTACTCCGGCATCCTCCGGTGCGAGAATCATGGCAACGCCTATTGCAAAAAATGTCGCAGCAGCTAATGGTGTCGATCTCAGTCAGGTACCCAGTTCCGGGCCCAACGGTAGAATTGTAAAAGCTGATGTAGAGAATTTTGTAAAGAACGGTGCTGGTGCAGTCAAAGCAACCCCGAAACCTGTTGACCTGCCCATTAGTTATGGTTCCATGGCACCAGTAACGGAAACGGTGGATGTAGCGCTGAATCCAACTATGAAAATTGTGGCTGCACGATTGTTGGAATCGCATCTGGGTGCACCATTTTTCTTTGTGACATTAAAAATTGAGACGGATGCGTTGATAGCCTTTAGGGCTCAACTCAATAATACACCCGGTTATAAGATATCAGTCAATGACCTGATCATAAAAGCGGTGGCCAGTAATTTAAGAGCTTTCCCAAGAGTAAACGCAGCATTTCATGGTGACAAAATCAGACAGCATGGGAATATTGATATATCTATAGCGGTGGCTTTGGAGGATGGTTTAATTACTCCAATTGTAAAAAATGCGGACCAAAAGGCACTTGGACAAATCTCTTCTGAGGTGAAACAGCTGGCTCAGAAAGCACAGTCAGGTACCTTATTACCGGAGGAATATCAGGGTGGTACCTTTACAATTTCCAATATGGGAATGTATGGGGTTTCAGAATTTACTGCAATTTTAAATCCTCCCCAGGCGGGAATACTGGCGGTTGGTGGCACTCAAACTGAATTATATAAAACCGGATCAGGAGATATCGAGGAAAGAAATTATATGAATGTTACTTTAACTTCTGATCATAGAGTGATTAATGGTGCGCTGGCGGCGCAGTTCTTACAAGGCTTAAAAGTGATATTGGAAAATCCTGTATCCATGGTTATCTAGATTACCCTACCTCCCGGATTCGTATCCGAAAATTTAATTTTTATGGCTCAAAGTTTTGACATTATCATCATTGGCTCCGGTCCGGGCGGATACGTTGCTGCGATTAAAGCCGGACAAGCGGGTAAAACCGTTGCGATTATTGAAAAGCAGCATCTGGGTGGAATTTGTTTGAATTGGGGGTGTATACCCACAAAGGCACTTCTCAAGACTGCGGAGATATATCAGGGGATGCATAACGCAGCCGAGTTTGGATTGAAAGCATCCGGTCTCGGATTCGATTATAAAAAAGTTATTGAGCGATCCAGGAGTGTTGCGGATGCAAATATCAAGGGCGTGAAATTTCTTATGAAAAAAAATAAGATAACGGTCATTGAAGGAAATGCATCGTTGGTTGCACAGGGAATTGTCAAGGTGGTGGATGACAAGGGAGCGGAAGAAATGATCAATGGAAAAAGTATCATCATTGCTACAGGTGTTTCCGCCCGGGAGCTGCCTGATTATCCGATTGATGGCAAGAACTTCATCACTTACAGGCATGCCTTGGAAATAACCGACTTCCCCAAAAGGATGCTGGTAATTGGCTCGGGTGCGATCGGCTCCGAGTTCTCCTATTACTTCAATGCATTGGGTACGGAAGTACATATGGTTGAGATTATGGATCGTATCCTGCCGGTTGAGGATACCGAGACTTCAAAAGCAATACTAACTGCGTTTCAAAAGCAAGGCATTAATTGCTATCCGAAGACTAAAGTGGAGACAATTAAAGCAACAAAAGGCAAGGGTATCAATGCAGTTTTAAAGGATTCTGAGGGTAAAGAAACTAAGCTAACCATCGATCGGGTATTGGTTGCCGTAGGTATGACCGCCAATACTGCCGGCCTGGACCTGGATAAAGCGTCAGTAAAATTGGATGAGAAAGGTTTTATCCAAACGAATGAATTCATGGAAACTTCTGTGAAAGGAATTTATGCTATCGGTGATGTCACAGGTAAGCAGTTGCTCGCACATAAAGCCTCGGCAGAAGGAGAGGTAGCGGTAGCGCATATACTGGGTACGGCAAAACATGGGTTGAATTACGATTTGATTCCGGGTTGCACCTATTGTCAACCGCAGGTTGCGTCGATAGGGCTCACCGAAAGAGCGGCTAAAGAGAAGGGCTATAGTCTTAAAATTGGCAGGTTCCCATTCCAGGCTTCAGGAAAAGCAAGAGCTATTGGGCATACCGAGGGCTTTGTCAAGTTAATATTTGATGAAAAATATGGAGAGTTATTGGGAGCACATATTGTAGGAGCAGAAGCAACCGAGATGATCGCGGAGTTGGGCATTGCTATGAAATTGGAAACAAGTTACGAGGAGATCATGCATTCTGTTCATGCACATCCTACCTTATCGGAAGCCGTGATGGAAGCTGCTATGGATTCCCGGGGTGTTGCGGTTCACATCTAATGGTTGAAGCAATAAACATTCAACGTCAGACAGACTTCCAGGATCCTGGATTTGATCCCATGGGAGAGCTTGTCCTTACATCTGAAAAACCGTACCGTGTTTGGGTTCCTCCAAACAAGATCATTGTTCTGGGTTCATCTCAAAAGCCCGAAAATGAGTGTAACATAAAGAACGTATTGGCTGATGAAATCCCAGTTTACCAACGAACAGGCGGCGGAGGAGCGGTCGTATTGGCACCTACTATTTTATGTATAGCCTTGCGATTTAAAAGAGAAGAAGGATACTATATCGAACATTATTTTAAGCTGGGCTCTTCTGTTATGCAGCAAGTGCTCAAAACTGAATTTGGTTTGGAAGCAAAAGCTGAACACATAAGTGATCTTAGTATCAACAACAAGAAAATTCTGGGTTGTTCAATGTACATGCCCAAAGAGCATACGGTTTATCTCGCATCTATCATGGTTCAGGATTCACTTTCTGACATTGAGCGCTATCTGACGCATCCTACCAAGGAACCGGAATGGCGAAAGGGTAGAAGCCATGCAGATTTTATAACCAATATTTCTCATGAACTTGGACAGGAGTTGAATGCCGAAAAATTCCTGCCCCTATGTGAGAATTTCATTAAAGATAACCTGGACTTTGGTTAAACAAATTTTTGACCGGATAATAATCTTCCGGTTTATTTTGATAGGCTTTACTTGCTGTAAAATTGTATACGGTTTGTGTAACTTAATTCGTTAAGCGTATATCCCATCATTAAAACAAGATTCTAAAAAAAGATCAATATGAGATATTTAATTACGATATTATTTATTTTCTTGTTCACTGGTCAGAGTATTGGTCAAAATAATTCTCTTCAGACAGCAGCAGGGGTTAGTATGTCAAATATTGCCGGAGACGGACGTTATACCTATTTTATTTCACATTTTTTAAACCTGAGCTATTATCGACAAATAAATAATTCTTTATCTTTTGGGCTAGGTGCTGAATATTCATTGAAAGGAGGCGATTATTCTTATGGAACCCTGTTGGATACGTCAACTTATATCTACTACAAAGGAAATTTAAGATTACATTATTTGATTATTCCGGTGTCTGCGAGAGTTTATTGGAGAAATTTCATTTTAGCATCTAATATTTACTCAGGAATCAAATTATACGCTACCGGTCAATCTTTATCTTCCATGTACATAAATAATCAATCTGTCGTTCATGCGATTGCAGATTCAAAATTAATTAAAGAGGCATATAATAAACCACTTCTGGGATTTGGCGTTGGAATTGGCTATTATTTTAACAAAAGTATGATAGAATTATCATATTCGAGAGACATTATTTCAATCGACAATCTTAATGATTATAAATTTTTAAATACAGATTTCAAATTAGCATACTATATAACTATTGCAGAGCTATAGGCTGGTAGAGTTTAAATCCCAATATTTAATATAAGCAACCGGTTGGTGCACTTCAATTATTAAGTATTTTTAAAGGCATCAAAAGAAACATTCTGTGAAATTATTCAGCATTGGAATTTCTATCATAATAATCCTGTTCGGATGCAACACGATTCTATTTGGTCAAACCCAGGAAGAAAAGGGATTGAAAATTGTAAAAAAAGCGGACCGGCTTGATTCAGGATTTGGAAGTTATTCCTGCAAAATGGAAATGTCGGTGAAGAGTGAGCAAGGTGGAGAAATAGTTCATCATATGAGATTCAAAGTTAAAGAAGGGAAGGGAGATGGAGATAAATCCCTGATCGTCGTGGATGAGCCCGGCAATGTGGAGGGAACGGCTCTTATGACCTTTACGCATAAAACAAGGCTCGATGACCAATGGCTTTTTTTGAAAGCAATTCAAAGGGTTAAGAAAATTGGCTATTCCAATATGATGAATGGATTTATGGAAAGTGAATTTGCTTATGCTGATCTTGGGTCTAATGAAGTGGAGAAGTACAGATATACTTACATTCGGCAAGACACAATTCAAACAGTGAAAATGCTGGTCGTGGAACGCCATCCTGTCGATCCAAAATCGGGTTATTCGAAGCAGGTAGTATGGTATAACAAGATCAATTACCGGATTGAGCAGATCGAGTATTATGACAAGAAGAGAATTAAGTTAAAGACTTTGAAATATTCCGATTATAATCAACATTCAGGAGTGTATTGGAGAGCGCATCTCATGGTATTGGAGAACCATCAAACAAATACCACGACAAAAATCAAGTCTTCAGATTATAAATTCAAGATCGGCTTAATCGATTCAGATTTTACCGAAAAAGCGTTGACGCAGAGAAACTAAGGCAAGCGTTGTCGAGGCGTTCTAGCGAACCATTTCTCCTTCAAGAGGATGTCCATCCTCTTCCCACCGTCGCAAACCACCCGCAAATCTGGCGATCATTTCAAATCCTGCTTCTTCAAGCTTCTGGTACAAGACGATACTATGACTGCAAGATTCATCTGTGCAATAAACCACAATATCATCCTTTGGAATAAGTAGTTCGTCGATCATGTCATGCTGAAATATATTGATCGATCCGGGGATATACATTAGTTTGAACTTATCTTCAGGCAGGGCATTGACAAGTTTGAAGTCACCGTTACTGTCGATTTTTGCTTTAAGTTCGCCACAGGTTATAAGATTCATAATATTCTATTTAAGTGTACTATCAATGCCTATACAAATATAAAAAATGATTTAATAAAATGTCGGCTCATGCCCTGTCGGTTCTGCGCTGTAGCTCGTTAGCATATTTCATTCCAACTGTCGACTTATTTTCCTCTATCCACTCTGTAAGTTTCTTAGTGCCCCTGGGCTCCGAATCGACATGAAGGAGGTTGGATTTCAATCCTTTTATTTCTGTTTTGGTAACCAGGATGTCATGTACCATCGCGCCGATTATTTTGGTCATCATTAATCCAAACCAATCGGGCATGCGCAGAAGGATTCTATTCCTGCCAATGATCTTTCCTATCATTTTGACTAGATCAGTATATGCAAAAGTTTCCGGTCCTACGGCATCCATGATTATATTTTCTGTTTTCATGCCTTGCTCCACTGCCATTCGTGCGTAATCATCTACCCAAATGGGCTGAAGCTTGTATTTACCATCTCCGAAAATCCCTACGATGGGAAATTTTCTTAAGGTCCAGGCAATATTATTAATTAGAATATCTTCTTCACCAAAAAGTATAGCGGGCCGCAGGATGGCATAGCTCAAACCGGAATCTTTAATCGCTTGTTCCAGGATTGCTTTACCCGAAAAATAGGGAAGAGGAGAGTTAATATCAGGGTTGGTAATACTGCTGTGAACAATTCGCTGTACCCCCGCCTTCTTAGCTGCCTCGAATAGCTTAAGTGAATTTTCAACTGCAATGGAATGATTGGCGGTTTTATAATTAAACCGGATCCAATAAGTATTGTACAATACCGAACATCCTTCCAACGATCGTGCAAGCTCATCTTCATCATCGAATTTCAAAGGATGAACTGTAATTTGTTCTGCATATTCGGTTGGCCTGTCCTTGGAATTGGTAAGGGTATGTACGCTAACACCTTTCTCCAATAAAAGTCTTGCAATATATTTGCCGGAGTAACCAAAAGCGCCTGTCACGGCATGTGTAGTTGAAGAATCCATTTATTTTTCACCCTGGTTCAAGTCCTTCCTCCAATTGCGGAAAGACTTGGACCGGACAATTTTAGCGTTAATCTTTTGGAAAGCGCTTTAGATCGCTGTCTTTAAAAGTCCATTGAGGTGTTTCCAGATCTCCTTCAAAGTTAGCGCTATACCACGGACTAATTTCTTCCTTATTAGGATTTTGTAATATCTGAGTTTCTTGTGCAGGCATGAAACTCTGAGCCAGCAGGAATATCTTTTCTTTGGTTTCAGCATTCTTTGCCACATCTACCACGATCACTGCGTGACCAGGTGAACCTCCTTGAATAAATATGTCACCAATGGTGAGATTTTTCAGCTCAACTTTTTCTAATTCTGCAGATAGAGATAAGGTACCGGCATAGGCAAATATGATGTCCATGTATTTCCTGAAATCCTCGTAAGTGTTAGAAGGAGTTGTAGCACTCGACCAATAACTTTTGTTGCCATCGACTATAACGTGTTTACCTTTCATCCATTCAGAATAATCAACTCTGAATCCATTGGTAAAATTGAAATGGATCTCATCATATTTCTTTTGGCTAAAAAGATATTCCCCTCTTAGGCGCATAACAGCGTCGGCGCATTGTTGCAGGTCTCTGTCACCGATGTCCATATCTACTACCGCGTCATAGATGTCACGATTTTCTTTGATGCTTCCGTCATATAGTTTGACCTCGGTACCATGCGGCTTAAGGGGTAGCTGTTGCAGGTAAGCACCAAAAGTTCCCGGCTGATAAAATACCCGTCTGAAATCCAAGGGTACATCAATTCGAGTATCAATGGTCATTCCATCGGGAGAGATCAGATCCTGATCGATATTGAACTGTTCCATCAGCTCTTGAACAGGATCTACTCCCTCAGTCACTTGCTGGCAAGAGAGTATGGTACAGATCGCTAATAAGAATATTGTGAATCTTAAGCTCATACGATTGAACGTATGAAGTTAAAGATTTAATGCATGCCAATGGAATCTGGTGGTAGTTCAATGTTTAATGTTCAAAGTTCAATGTCTTCTGTCTCCAGTCCGCATTTTATATTGAAACTGCCAGCTTTTTGATCAAGTTAATCGGAGTTTATTATCAGGTTAATCAGGGTAAAATAATCCCGGCAGCGAAAATATCACTGCCGGGATCGTGAAAATAGACGAATGAGAAGGAATTGTTTTTTTAACAGTTTTATCTTTTTAATACATCACCCCGGTTTTCAATATTTCAACTGAGTAAATAGTTTCAATCGCGTGTATCGTTAAGAAAGCCAGTACCCAAGTTGCAAAAAGGCCGAATAAAACTTTCTTGGCTCCTGAAACATCATAATCCTTTGCATCCGCTTTTTTGTAATTAATGGTTGTTGCTATTAATACACAACGGAGTACTGATACCCTTACTTAACCCCGATGTTTTTTGCATTTTTATAAATTTTAAGCACGAAAATCGTTTGAAGTTTAAGGTTGAGTCCCCTCCTAAAAGTCATTTTTCGCCACAAAAGCACTAAATCACAAAAGAACACAAAATGTAAATAATTAAATATCAATCATTTGTGAAATTTTGTGTTTTCGTGTTTTCGTGGCATGATCTATTCTTACACTTTTCGGAGTGGACTCAAGGTTCAAAGTTCAAAGATTGGTGTCCAAAGTATAAGGTCCAATGTCCAGAGGCTAATTCTTCTGACTAATTTTTCATTTTGATTTTTACATTTTAAATTGATATCGGGCTTTATTTATAACTTTATACTACCGACGGAATATATTTGACTTTGGATAAGGAAGTACAAGATAGATTTAATCATATTGACAAGAGCACTTTCGAAATGCTCTTCAATAATTATTTTCCGGCTTTGACATCTTTTGCCAGGAAGTTTGTTCATGATATGGATACTGCAAAAGATATTGTACATAACGTCTTTATTAACTTTTGGGAAAAGCGGGAAAATGTGGATCCTAACAAATCTGTGAAATCCTATCTATTCTCTTCCGTCCACAATAGATGTCTGAATCATATCAGGGATCAGAAAAAGTTTGACCAAAATGACCCTGATATAGTTATTATGGACAATCCTTCATTTGACGATCCGTCGAGTCAAATGGAAGAAACAGAGCTTGAACTCAAGATAAAATTGGCGCTGCAAGAGCTTCCGGAAAAATGCAGGGAAGTATTCCTGATGAACAGGTATGACGGACTCAAATACAGGGAAATTGCTGATAAATTGAATATTTCGATAAAAACAGTGGAAACACAGATGAGCAAGGGCTTAAAGTTGATGAAAGAGAAGTTGAGGCAGTATATTAATCTGATTATTTTGGCATTAATAAGCTGGTTTTAAGAATAAATTGAGGTGAATAAAATAATAATCAAATAAATAAGTTGAAAACGTAAGGGTAGTACACTCATAATGTGTATTAGCTACGTATGGCAAAGATGTATAGCGATAGCGAACATACAAACAAATTAGACCTCATCACAAGGTACCTGGCTAATGAAGTCACGGAAGAAGAGAAATCTGAACTGGAATCATGGCTGGCTGAAAACGAAAGCAATCAACAAACTTTTGATCAATATAAGGATGCTTGGAATGATGTAGATAAGGCCAAGGATCAAATGACCATAGATGTTGGGGCAGAATGGAAGCTCATGCAAGCCAAGATGGAATCGCTCGGTGATTCAGATAAAATTATTTCGATCGATACTCCTGCTCGCGGCTTTCAATATTCCAGATTATTGAGATATGCAGCGATCTTACTCATATTCCTGGTTTCCAGCACTTCAATTTATTATTATTTCAAATTTTCTCAAACAACAACCGTAACAGCCAGGGCTGAGATGAAAGAGAGCTCACTTCCGGATGGAAGCACATTTGCGCTTAATAGATATTCAAGCTTAAAGTATGATAAGGATTACGGTAAACAGGATAGAAGGGTGATCCTCAAAGGAGAGGTTTATTTTGATGTCGAACCTGATAGTACCAGGCCATTCATAATCGATGCCGGACCTGTAATTGTAACGGTGCTTGGTACTTCATTTTATATTAATGCGAGTGAGGAAAATGATCTGGTGGAAGTGATAGTGGAATCGGGTACGGTCTCTGTAGCATATAAATCAGACTCTGCTAACAATGTAGTACTTACTAAAGGAGATAAGGCAGAATTCAAATTGATTGACAATACGTTGCTCAAACTTCCAAATACAGATGTCAACTATTTATCATGGAAAACGAGGAGACTGGTTTTCAAGGATAAAAAACTCAAAAAGGTGGTTAAATCTCTAAATAAGGTTTATAATAGCAATATCGTTATAGAATGTGACGAGATCAAAAACCGTCGAGACACGCATACTTTTGATAACAAAACGCTCGAGCAGATCTTAAACATTCTAAAGGCTACTCACAATCTTGAGATCAAGTATTCGGGAAACACAATCATCCTTACCCGTGAAGGGTGCGAATGAACAAGCTTATATCAAAAACGCTATTCTATTTGCTCTTGATAGGAACGCTGATACACAGCGGTGGACTACACGCGCAAACTATTGATCTGACCAAAAAGATAAGTATCAATGCCGTTGATACACCCCTGGAAGCGGTGCTTGAAGAAATAGCCCGGATTACAGACCTGAATTTTTCCTACAGCCTGGATCAAATTCCGTACGATAAAAAAATAACTATTCGAGCAGAGAACAAATCCATCAGATGGGTTCTTAACAAGATCAGCAAGGAAGCGAATATTAATTACGTCATTGTCGAAAATCAAATTGTATTAAAAGCGAAGTCGGTCAAAGTAGATTTGGATGATGATGGAAAACCCATTGTCAAGCATACCATAAGCGGGTACGTACGTGATCAGGAATCAGGCGAGTTTCTCATTAGTGCAAGTGTATTTATTGAGGATCTTTTTATTGGAACGAGCACAAATGAATTTGGATTTTATTCTTTAACCCTCCCGGAAGGTGAATATACCATCAAGTTTTCCTACGTAGGTTATAACCTTATGCCGCTCACTGTTGATCTGTTCAATAGCGTGGTAAAAGATGTAGCGCTTCTGCTGGATTTTAATGAACTGACTGAAGTAGAAGTGGAATCAGAGA
>JACZTA010000141.1 GCA_022573915.1 Bacteroidota bacterium
ATCCTGCCGTTTCCAAAAAATTTGGGTGACATAATTGCCTCTTTTGATAAAGTAATAGTACCTGAAATAAACAGCGGGCAATTAATAAAGATCTTAAGAGATAAATTCAATATCGATGCGTTGGGTTATAATAAGATACAAGGAATGCCAATAACCAAGGTTGAATTAAGAGACTTCTTTTTAAAAGAATTGAAAAAATAAAAGATGAGCGACGAAACAATTGATCTGAAAAATCCTGATGCCGAGGGGCAGGATGTACTAACAAGTAAAAACTTACAAACCGACCAGGATGTTAGGTGGTGCCCGGGATGTGGAGATTATTCGATCTTGAAGCAAGTTCAAACGGTATTGCCCGAAATGGGCGTGAAGCGAGAAAACATTGTATTCGTTGCAGGTATCGGATGTTCTTCCCGTTTCCCTTATTACATGGAAACTTACGGAATTCATACAATTCACGGCAGGGCGACCGTTGTTGCAAGTGGATTGAAAGCTTCCCGTCCTGAACTAAGTGTATGGGTTATAACAGGTGATGGCGATGGCTTGTCCATTGGAGGTAATCACATGATCCACATTCTGAGAAGAAATTTCAACATTAATATTTTACTATTTAATAATGAGATCTACGGACTTACCAAAGGGCAGTATTCTCCTACATCTCCACTGGGCACAATTAATAAAGCAACTCCGATGGGTTCTATTGATCATCCTTTTAATCCGGTTGCGCTTGCCATGGGAGCCGATGGAAGTTTTGTTGCCCGAACCATGGATCGCGATCCGAAACATTTACAGGAAACGTTAAGAAGAGCACAAAATCATCAAGGCACCTCGTTCCTCGAAATTTACCAGAACTGTAACATCTTCAATGATGGAGCTTTCTTTACCTACACCGAAAAATCTTCAAAACCGGAAGAGGCTATATTTATTGAACAGGATAAACCGTTGGTATTTGGCACAGACGGAACCAAAGGTATTAAGTTAGATGGCAACAAACCGGTGGTGGTTAATCTGGACAATGGTACATCACTCGATGATCTTTGGATACATGATGAACACGATTTATTCAAAGCAAGCATGCTAATACGGTTTTTTGATGATGAGGACAAAGAAGACAGGTTACCTCGTCCATTCGGAATTTTTTATGAGACCGAACGACCAACTTACGAGGTATTGATGGCCGATCAGATCTCCAAAGCAATTGAATCCGTTGGTGAAGGAGATCTGGATAAGCTCATAGCCGGACCGGAAACCTGGCAAATAAAATAATAGAGTTTTATTTGTACCCGGAGTTAGAATTTATTTACTCTATATTATTGCGGCAAAATACTTTACTACACCTTAACGTTAAATCTATGGTAGTGCTCATTCAGCACGTTCACACCGGCATAGAATTTATTCGGTTTAGTCCAATATTGCGTATCTTACAACTCCTTTCATCAAAACCTGTACTATATGAATAATACTAAATGGTTCTCGCTAATAATAAGCTACCGGAGTAAGGATTTACCTATAATCCTGTTGGTTTTGGGATTTGTTTTTTGTGCTCAGCTTGTCCAGGCTCAGTTAACAGTCACCGAAGAATGGGCAAATCGAGAAGACGGAGGCGCAAATGCCAATGACCAGGCATTTGATATGGTGGTGGATGATGATGAATTCGTTTATGTCACGGGATACTTGTTTGATAATGGGAATGCTAATATTGGAACTTTTAAATATGACAGTTCGGGAGCGACCATGTGGTCTAAAATAGTCAACGGAGTCAGCAATGGAAACGATTGGGGTAATGCAATAGCGATAGATGCTTCAGGAAATGTTTACATAACGGGTAGAATTGATAGCAACTTGTTCAATGCAGACATAATCACGATAAAATATAATTCTGCAGGTGTAGAACAATGGAGGGCCAGGTATAATAATTCTCCTTATAACGATGATGATGTTGGTGAAAACATCTTAGTGGACGGCTCCGGTAATGTTTATGTAACAGGTAAAAGCATAGGAAATGGTACGAACTGGGATTTTGTAACAATCAAATATAATTCTTCCGGTGTGGAGCAATGGGTAGAGCGATATGAAGGTCCCCACCCTAATGGCGAGGACATCCCTCACGATATGTATTTAGATGGCTCATATGTTTATGTATGTGGTGAAAGTTATCGTAGTGCCGCTATTCCCAATACAGACATGGTCGTAGTAAAATATGCTCAAAGTAATGGTGCTTCCGCGTGGAATTTTGGTGGGGGCGAGATTGCAGCAAGATATAACGGTTCAGCAGATGGCTTTGATTATGCAGAAAATGTAAGAGTTGATCAATTTGGGAATGTTTATGTTTTTGGCAGGGTTAATGAAACCAGTACTTTTACCGATTATTGCCTTCTCAAATATCCCTCCGGTGGTGGTGGTGGAACTCCTACGTGGGTTAAAACTTTTGACGCATCAGATGGCCCCACAGGTGACGGGAATGACTATGGAAATGCCATGGAATTTTGGAAGGACGGATCCAGTTATTACTTCTTTGTAACAGGTGGAAGTGAAAACGACAAGGTTGATGCCATGAATGATCCGGACCCTGACCTTGATGTATTGACTTTAAAATATAGTACCGCCGGAACTTCTCTATATACTGCAAACTCAACGCGTTATGACCAGGGCCCCGGAAATGATGAAGGGCTTGTTATCGCGGTGGATGATCATGGTTTTGCATATGTAGCAGGGACTTCCTTAAATAACTCTGCCGATTTTGATTATGTAACGATTGCATATGATACTAAAGGCGATACCATATGGTCTAGATTTTATGCAGGACCTTCAAACTTAAACGACAGGCCATATAAGATCGTTGTTGATACTGCTCACAACGTATATGTTACCGGTAGAAGCCGCTCCCCAGGAAATAGTAATTATGATTACCTCACCGTGAAATACAGGCAGGATAATTATACTTCAGCGCTGGACAAGAGCCCAAAACCAATTCTTGAAACAGTTGAGGTATATCCTAATCCTGCTTCAAAGGATCTCTTCATAACCTTTAGAAACATTGGTTTTCAAACATTGGATGTGTCAATATTCAATGTGATGGGTAATAAGATGTTTTCAGTTCAGGACCCTGAGGGCGACATGCATAAGAACTTTGTGGGTACATCAGAGTATTATATCAGCACCTCTGATTATGCTCCTGGCATGTACTTTATCAGAATATCATCTTCAAATGGTTTTTGGACGAAAAAATTCCTGGTAATAGAATAAGTTCCTCTTTCTAAAATTAAGAGACCATCTTTTTCCCAAGTTGTTGTTTAGCTAGAAAAAATTGTTTTTTTTCTAGCACCTATTGGTATTATGGTTTATACAAGATACCTTTGTGACAATGATCAACCGACTCATTTTAATTGACCAATGAGCAATTCTTCAAGGTCATTATCTTCGATATTGAGTATAAATGAATATTTATACCCTTCACCCATTCAGTTTCTCTTTCGCGCAAATGTATTGTTTGATGTCATTACCCTTTACGAATCGGAAAGGCTCATCAATATCATCTACCACAAATATTTAAAACCGAATCCATGTCATACGGTTTAATTGACTTTCTGACGCTCCTGGGTTCTCTGGGAATCTTTATCTATGGGATGAAGGTAATGAGTGAGGGGATCCAAAAAGCCGCAGGTAGCAGTCTCAGACGCATTTTGCAGGGTATGACTGCCAACAGATATGTTGGCGTAATTACGGGATTTGCTGTTACTGCATTGATCCAGTCTTCATCCGCTACTACGGTTATGGTGGTGAGTTTTGTTAATGCCGGTCTGATGACCTTGTTTGAATCAATGGGTGTTATCATGGGTGCAAATATCGGCACAACGGTCACTTCCTGGCTCGTATACTATTTCGGTTTTAAGGTTAACATACTATCCATTGCGATCCCACTGATTGGTATTGCGTTCCCGTTCTTATTTGCAAGAAGAAATAGACTCAAGCATGTAGCAGAATTCTTTGTTGGATTTGGAATACTCTTTATAGGCCTGCATTATCTTAAAGAATCTGTTCCTAATATCAAGGATAATCCTGAGATAATGGAGTTTATTGCTCCGTACGTAGAATATGGATTTTTATCAGTTTTGATATTTGTTGCGGTTGGAGCGCTTTTAACTGTAGTAGTTCAATCTTCTTCAGCTTCGCTTGCAATAACGCTGGTTATGGTTGCCAATGGCTGGATTGATTTTGAAATGGCGGCAGCCATGTATGTAGGAGGAAATATTGGCACCACAGTAACCGCGATATTAGCTTCATTGGTGGCTAATATCCACGCTAAACGTACGGCATTATTCCATTTCATATTCAATGTACTTGGTTCGGTCTGGGTACTATTTGTCTTCACCAGCTTCCTTAGAATAATAGACAACTTCCTCTCTCAAATATTTGGCCTTTCCGTTAACGATGTTGATGCAGCACATCAGAAAGAGACGATTATGCTGGCTCTCTCAATTTTTCACACCGCCTTCAACACCATCAATACAATTATTCTGATCGGATTTATTCCATTACTGGAAAAAATGGTCGTATGGATGATGCCTGCCAAGAAGGAGGAAGATATTTTTCATTTACAATTTATCAGTACCGGCCTGATGGCAACTGCCGAGCTTTCATTAGCACAAGCAAAAAAAGAAATCCAGGTTTTTGGGCGTATTCTGGATAAACTATGCCTGAATGTCATGGCGCTCATTTTTGAAAAGTCCAAGGAGTTTAATTCAATATCCGATAAGATCAAAAGCAGGGAAGAGATGACGGATACGCTTGAGGTAGAGATCTCAAACTATCTGAGTAAATGTGCTGAAGGTGATATTACAGGATCAACTTCTAAAAAGATCAAGAATATGTTTCGCATGATCAATGACATGGAAAGAATAGGCGATATCTTTTATCAGATAATGATTACTTCAAATAAGATGAGAGACTCCAAAATCCAATTTACGGAAGAAATAAGGGAAGAACTAAGAGAGTTGATTGACAAGATTTATGCGGGTATTAAGACAATTCGTGAGAACTTAAAGGATGAGAATATGGATATTGTCGAAATACAAAGAACCTACAAATTAGAAGCGAAAATAAATGCACTTCGAGATAAATTTCAGCAAAAACACTACGACAGACTGGAAGCAGGAGAGTATTCCATCCAGGAAGGTATCATGTATCTTGATGTACTGAACAGCCTGGAAAAGATAGGAGATCACGTAGTAAACGTCAACGAGGCCATTGCCGGTTTGAAATAAGTTTTGCTATTTTTGGCTTTCAATTGAGTTCAGAATGAAAGGAATTATATTGGCCGGGGGTGCCGGTACAAGGTTACATCCTGTCACCTATACTATCAGTAAACAGATTCTTCCGGTTTATGATAAACCGATGATTTACTACCCGCTGTCGGTGTTAATGTTAGCAGGTATTTCCGAGATATTAATTATTTCTACGCAACAGGACCTACCCGGATTCAAAAAATTACTTGGTGATGGAAAAAAACTTGGATGTATATTCTCATACAAGGAGCAACCTGAACCCAAAGGATTAGCTCAGGCATTTACTATAGGAGCAGACTTCATTGGATCAGATAAGGTATCATTGATCCTTGGTGACAATATCTTTTACTCTTCGAATTTTCAACCACTTCTTGAGTCAGTCAGTGACCCGGATGGAGGAATTGTATTTGCTTACCACGTTTCCGATCCTGAAAGATATGGCGTCGTTGAGTTTGATGATAATCTAAATGTTGTTTCCATCGAGGAAAAACCAAAAAATCCTAAATCAAATTTTGCCGTTCCCGGCTTGTATTTTTATGATAATGATGTGATAGAAATTGCAAGAAATTTAAAACTCTCTAAGCGAGGTGAATACGAGATAACGGATATAAATCTCGAATATTTGAGCAAACAGAAACTGAAAGTTGCAATTTTAGATAGAGGTACGGCATGGTTAGATACCGGAACATTTGAATCATTGATGGAAGCAGGCCAGTTCATCCATGTTATTGAGAAACGCCAGGGACTAAAAATTGGTTGTATAGAAGAGGTTGCATATCGTAAAGGTTTCATAGATGCTGACCAGCTTCGTTCGCTGGCAAAGCCACTTCTCAGTAGTGGTTATGGAGAATATCTTCTTAAAATAATTTAAAACAAGGGAAACATTTAATTAGAAGTCATGAGAAATATTTTAGTCACGGGCGGTGCAGGATTCATTGGCAGCGCTCTGGCAAAAAGGCTCATTAAGGAAAAAGATAACTTCATCGTTATCGCCGATGACCTCTCAACAGGTTCCGTAGAAAAACTTCCCGATCCAAAACAAAAAAACTGGAAATTTATCAAATGTGACTTGAATAATTACCGGGACATTTCAGAGGTAATGCTCTCTTTCAATTTTGATTTCGTTTTTCATTACGCCGCAGTTGTTGGTGTACAACGAACCCTTGATAATCCCGTTTCTGTGTTGAAAGACATTGAAGGGATCAAAAATATTCTCAACATTGCAAAGAATCACGGAACGGAACGAATCTTCTTTTCTTCTTCTTCAGAAGTATATGGTGAACCGGTTGATCTTCCGCAAAATGAACTCACCACACCCTTGAACTCAAGATTGCCTTATGCAGTTGTCAAGAATTTGGGAGAGGCTTTTCTTAGGTCCTATAAGAGAGAGTTTAATCTTAATTATACCATTTTTCGCCTTTTCAATACTTATGGCCCTGATCAGAGTATTGATTTTGTAATGTCGAAGTTCATCCGCCTTGCTATACGCAATGAGGATATCAATGTATATGGTGACGGTACGCAAGCCAGAACGTTTTGTTTTATTGACGATCATATCGATTCGACAGTAAATGCCTTTCAAAACGATTTGTTTGTAAATGACGTTGTTAATATCGGGTCTGATGTGGAAGTAACCATTAAAGAGCTGGCCGCGTTGGTAATTGATATAACAAATTCAAAGTCCACCATTGTTCACGTTGATCCGCTTCCTGAAGGAGATATGCTAAGGCGATTACCCGACATAACTAATATGAAAAAATTGTTAAATCGAGACCTTACTCCTATTTCAGAAGGCATTAAAAAAGTGTTGGAATCGGGTAAATTTTCAAAGGAATCATTGACAGCTCATGAGTGAAAGTAAAAACATAGTTATTGCCTCTGACCACGCCGGTGTGGTGATGAAAAAGGTAATTGTGGACATGTTAAAAGAGCAAGGATATGAAGTAAATGATCTGGGTCCTTTTAACGAAGACTCGGTGGACTACCCGGACTACGCACACTCACTGGCGGAGCAAATTCAAAATGGAAAAGCTGATTTTGGTATCCTCATGTGTGGAAGTGGAAATGGTGTTGCTATGACCGCTAATAAGCATAGTAAAGTGCGTGCAGCTGTCTCTTGGAATGATGAATTAGCTGCTCTGGCACGTCAACATAACAATGCAAATGTGTTGTCTCTACCTGCAAGATTCATCGACACACATGCTGCAAAGAAAATGGTTAGCGTATTTTTAACAACCGAATTTGAAGGTGGAAGACACGAAAAACGAGTTAATAAGATAGGGGCGAAATAAAGCCTGCCCGACATAGTTTAGCCACGAGCGATCACTTCTCATGTCCGGAATATATATTCACATACCCTTCTGTAAACAAGCCTGCTCTTATTGCAATTTTCATTTTTCTACTACGAGAGAGAATCAAAACGTATTGGTTGATGCTATCAATAAAGAGATTATTTTACAAAAAGAGATCCTGGAAGATAGCTACATTCAGACCATCTACTTAGGCGGAGGTACACCTTCCTTACTAACCAAGCAGCAGCTGGACAGCATTTTTTCGCGGCTGAAGGATAACTTCGAAATTTCCGATGATGCTGAAATTACTTTGGAAGCCAATCCGGATGACCTCTCTTTGGCAAAGATTGATGAGCTGGCTAAATCACCTATTAACCGGTTAAGCATTGGCGTGCAATCCTTTTATGATACAGATCTTCGTTTTCTTAACAGGGCTCATAACTCATCTGAAGCACACGATTCGATCAGAAACAGTCAGGATGCGGGATTTGAAAATATAAGTGTCGATTTGATATTCGCTATACCCGGTTCAAATGAAGAGCAATGGGCATCAAATCTTAAGATCTTAACGGATCTAAAAATTAAACATATATCGGCATATGGATTGGAGGTAGAAGAAAATACTGCATTAGCTCATGATATTATAAAGGGAACTATTACCCCTGTGGATGAGGACTCCGCAGCAAGACAGTTCGAACATACAATGACATTTTTAGAAGATCTGGGGTACGAGCATTACGAGATCTCCAGTTATTGTAAGGATGGCCAATATGCAAAACATAATACCAATTACTGGAAGGGGATTTCTTACTTGGGCATTGGTCCATCGGCTCATTCATATTATAAGCACGCTAAGAACCAAATAAGACAATGGAACGTCTCAAATAATGTGAAATACATTCAGGCCGTATCAGATAACAATGTCCCATTTGAACAGGAAATACTTACCATAGCTAATACTTTTAATGAATACGTGATGACCTCCCTGCGTACTATGTGGGGATGTGATATGAAGGAACTTTCAAATTCTTTTCCGCTGGACTATACCGATCAACTTCATAAGAAAATCCAATCATTTCTAAAAAACGAGACCTTGAGTTTGAAGGATAACAAACTTCAATTAACTCGCAAGGGAAAGCTGTTGGCCGATAATATTATTTCCGAGCTTTTTATCGGTTAACGATTCTTACCCTTTGACTACTGCACTTGCTTCTATTTCGACAAGCATCCCGGGCTGTATCAAAGCACTGACTTCAATCAATGTTGTAACCGGTTTGATGTCTTTAAAAAACTCATGGTGAGCCTTTGCAATTCCTTCCCAGTCGTTAATATTGATTACATACACCCTGGTTCTGATCACATCAGATAAAGTTACCTCGGCCTGGGCCAGAGATTTTTCTATTTTCTTAAGAATAAAATAAGCCTGTTCAAAAGCATTGTTTTCGTGAATCACTTTACCGTCCTGCGATGCAGTGGTACCCGCAACCTCCACAATATTGCCAATCCGCACCACTCTGGAATATCCAACAACATCCTCCCAGTGTGTATTCGAAGATATATTTAGCCTTTCAGACATGAACAAGAAATTTTTGAATAAACTAGAATAGGAACATAAACAGGGATAAGACATCCCTCAACCAAGCGAATGCTTTAGCTAGTTCAGTTTGAATTCAGCCACTAAGGTGAATTCCGGAATTTGGACGTGGAATTTCTTTCCATCTTCAACCCTCTCCATTAAATAAGAACCACTCATTTTTCCTAATTCTGTCTTTAGATGACATCCTGAAACATATGTATGATTTTGCATGGGTAAGATAGTGGGTTGTTCCCCAACAACTCCTTCACCTTCCACTTCCCTCACGACTCCATTGGAATCAAAGATGAACCAATGTCTTCTAAGTAATTTCACTGTTGATTCACTAAAATTTTCAATGGTGATCCTATAAGCAAAAACGTACTCCGAGTCTATAGGTTTAGAATAAGCAGGTTGGTAATAGGTCTCTACAGACACAGCTACCCTCTTTGTTATTTTCATTATCATACTAATTCCATTATTTATTGAGCAAATGTAATATACGCCATCAAATTACAAATACCAACAATTGTCAGAATTTATCTTTTATCTCATCATTTTATTTATTCTACCAAGCATTTCATCCAGTCTGAGTCTCAGTTTATCTTCACTAAACAATTCTGATATCGTTTCAGAAGTTGCATCCAATTCAAATTCCTTGATCAGCTCTTCCATCATCTCATCTTGTTGTTTACTCACGGCCAGGGCCACTGAGTATGGTACATGTGTAAACGTCACGATTGAATAGAGGGGAAGATACTCCGGATACAATTTATGAATACTTTTTTCTATTCTTTTTCTCAGCAGAAAATTTGGATCTGAGACCAGATCGCGCATTTCCACAAAATTTCGTAGCGCTAAATCTGCGATCGCGTCTCCATTCGGTTTCCTGGCAATTTGATATTCGTTGAGTACTTTTTCCCAGGTTTTGCTATCAACCGTTAAGTTTTCCTCGCCAAAATGAATGTTCATAATTTCATGGAGTACCGAGCAGTCTTCAAAACCTGCATTCATGCCTTGACCGTAAAACGGAACGATGGCAT
>JACZTA010000142.1 GCA_022573915.1 Bacteroidota bacterium
GACGCACCATCTCCAACGAAGTGTTTGTAGCTGATCTGGCAAAAATGCCTCACCTTTTGATGGCTGGAGCAACGGGACAAGGTAAATCGGTTGGAATAAACTCAATATTGATCTCACTATTGTATAAAAAACACCCTTCTCAATTAAAGTTTGTACTTGTCGATCCAAAAAGGGTAGAGTTATCCATTTATAAAACAATCCGGAAGCATTTCCTCGCAACGCTGCCAAACGATTCAGACGCGATCATTACAGATAGCAAGCTCATAGTTTATGCGATCAATTCACTCTGTAATGAAATGGATCAAAGATATTTATTGTTGCAAAAGGCAATGGTTCGTAACATAAAAGAATATAATACCAAGTTCGTAGACAGGAAATTAAGTCCGAAAAACGGTCATCGGTTCTTGCCATATCTTGTATTGGTCATTGATGAGTTTGCCGATCTCATCATGACATTGGGTAAGGAGATAGAAAAACCAATAGCCAGGTTGGCCCAGCTGGCAAGAGCTATTGGAATACACCTGATCATCGCTACTCAAAGACCTTCGGTAAATATTATCACGGGTACGATCAAGGCTAACTTCCCGGCAAGGATCGCATTTAAGGTTACCTCCAAAATAGATTCGAGAACAATCCTTGATGCAGGGGGCGCTGAGCAGTTGGTTGGGATGGGTGATCTGCTATTCTCGCATACGGCGGATACCATAAGACTTCAATCACCTTTCGTATCCACAGAAGAAGTCGATAGGGTCACAGAATTCATTAGTGAACAACCAGGTGTTCCACAACCTTTCGTCCTTCCCGAATATATCGATGAAAATGTGGGCAGTACTGACCCATTGGATCCGAACGACCGGGATGAACTATTTGAGCAGGCAGCTGAGCTGATAGTGTCGGCTCAGCAAGGTTCAACCTCCTTTTTACAACGCAGACTGAAGCTGGGGTACAACAGGGCAGGGCGATTAATGGATCAGTTGGAAGCTGCCGGAATTGTGGGTGCTCAGGTTGGAAGTAAGCCCAGGGATGTTCTGATGACGTCAGAATACGAATTGGAACAATTTTTGAACAAGTCCGAATAAAATTTCCTATTTTTTCAGATTATTAGAGCGTTTTATTTGATGAAGTACATTATAAGCATAGTGCTGACCCTTACGTTTGCCATTCAGGCAGCTGGACAAAATAAGCAGCAATCGGATTACGGAGTAAGCGATCCAAAGGCAGCAAAGATCCTGAGTGATATGAGTGCTAAATACAAAGCACTCAACAGCATTAAGGCATCTATTAAACTCACTATAGAAAGTCCGGAAGATGATTTCAAAGAGGAGATGAGTGGTTCGATATTTCTAAAAGGATCTAAGTATAAACTCGAGTTGGGCGACCAGGAGATTACCTGCGACAATAAAACAATGTGGACATACCTCAAAGACGTTAACGAAGTAACCATTGATAACTACGAAGAAGATGGGGATATAATGAATCCAAAGGATATCTTCACTATGTATGAATCGGGATTTATATATGGATTTATAAACGAGAAAACAGAAGGTGGCAGGATAATCCAGGTGATCGATCTTACACCAACCGATAAAACAAAACCGTTTTTTAAGGTCCGCTTGAATATTGATAAAGTCAAAAAAGAGATCATAAGCGCTGTTATTTTTGACAAAAACGGCAATCACTATACTTATGAGGTATCGAATTTTGTCGCAAATCCCGGACTTAGAGATGCATTTTTTACCTTCGAGCTCTCGAAACACCCCGGCATTGAAGTTGTTGACCTTCGCGACTTTTAAGCCAATCAAGAAAGCCCTTCATCCAACTTAACTTAATGATTATGAAAGTTATTTGGATCATCATTATTATCGTTTTTTCATATTCACCGAAATCGTTTTCACAAGATTTTGACACCTTGTATCATTACATCAAGGAATTTGGCGGTTATGGTCCAATGATATTTGTACTTGATTCAGGTAAAACTTTTAAATACACTAGAACGTGGCATGTTGCTAGTGAGTTTGGAACAGGTGTTTACAGTAAGAAATTTGGGCGGATTAAATTTGTATTTGATAGTTTAAAATGTCCAGTGATACAAAAACTGTCCATTTTGAATGGTGCTTCTGTCGTTCACATTGCGGTGAACGATATCTTTGACAGTTATCCGCTTCCTTTTATTAGAGTTATATATGATTCAAATGAGCTATCCACTGATTGGGAAGGGAATATAAGTATTGAATATACAGGTGGAGAAATTGAAATTCAATTAACATGCGGAACAGCAATAATAAACCCAGCTTTAGATGATTGTAGCGAATATGGAATTAAATCAACACACTTTGGTTGTTCAAACGTACCTCTAGGCGAAACCATGATACTTAGAAAAAGGTTTAAAAAATACATGCTGCGGGAAACGAAGTTTCGCTATAGTGAATACAGAGATAAATACCACTTTTGGGGTTTTCGCAAATATTATTTTACTAAGAGTTAACCTTATTTCAAAGATGTTACAGAGTGTATCGTAAAGGTTATAATTTTAGACATTTAAAATCAAAGTCCGTCACAGCCCATCATTCCAATCATAGTTTAAGACAATGAACTGTACACATTCATCTGTATCATCATCTAAATCACCATACTCAGCGGTCTTTTATTAGTATCTTGCACGCCCAAAATAAAATCATTGAATGGCTTACGATATTATTATAATTGGGAGTGGCCCGGGTGGCTATGTGACGGCGATACGGGCATCACAGCTAGGATTTAAGGTGGGTGTGGTCGAAGTGGCTGAGCTGGGTGGTATTTGTCTGAATTGGGGATGTATACCCACAAAGGCGTTACTTAAAAGTGCACAGGTCTTTGAATACATTAAACATTCTGAAGATTATGGAGTGGTGGTCCAGGATGCTAAACCTGATCTTTCCTCAATGGTAAAAAGAAGCAGGGGTACAGCAGATAATATGAGTAAGGGAATAAATTTTCTCTTTAAAAAGAATAAGATCGACCATATAGAAGGGTTTGGAAAACTACTTAAGGGAAACAAGGTTGAGATAACAGATAAGGAAGGTAAAAAGACCGAACATACTGTCAAGCATATCATTTTAGCCACAGGTGGAAGGTCGAGGGATATTCCTGCTCTAAAACAGGATGGTAATAAGATCATAGGATACCGGGAGGCTATGATTCCGGAGAAGATGCCCGCATCGATGGTGATAGTGGGAGCGGGTGCGATCGGAGTTGAGTTTGCTTATTTCTATAACAGCATTGGAACTGAAGTTACCCTGGTAGAAATGATGCCTAATCTGGTCCCTGTTGAAGATTTGGATGTATCAAAAGCTTTGGAGCGTTCTTTCAGAAAGCAGGGGATAAAGTTCATGACCACTACTTCTGTGGAATCAGTTGATGTTTCAGGTGATATATGTAAGGTCATGGTAAAGAGTAAGAAGGGAGAAGAAACGCTGGAAACAGAGATCATTCTTTCGGCGGTCGGGATTGCTGCGAATACAGAAGGAATCGGATTAGAGGAAGCAGGAGTTAAAATGGAAAAAGACCGGGTATTGGTGGATGAGTTTTATAAAACAAATATTGAGGGTGTATTTGCAATTGGAGATATGATCCCGGGGCCTGCTTTGGCCCATGTCGCTTCTGCTGAGGGGATACTTTGTGTAGAAAATATTGCAGGTAAAAACCCGGTTGCACTGGACTATAATAATTTACCCAGTTGCACATACTGCTTACCGGAGATCGCTTCTGTGGGATATACTGAAAAAGCTGCCATCGAAGCTGGATACGAAGTAAAGGTTGGAAAGTTCCCCTTCACGGCCTCAGGAAAGGCCATAGCCGCGGGCGCTACAGAAGGTTTTGTTAAGGTAGTGTTTGATGCGAAATATGGCGAATGGCTTGGTGCACATATGATCGGCTTCAATGTAACTGAACTTATTTCTGAAGCGGTCACTGCAAAGCAGTTGGAAACCACTGGGCACGAGATCATCAAATCTGTCCATCCACATCCTACCATGTCAGAAGCGGTTATGGAAGCCGTGGCAGATGCGTACGGGGTGGTAATACATCTATAGTACTCTACAGACAACGACTTCACCCCGATAGAGGATATTTTAGGTTTGATTTGATTGAAGATTTTAATTTTGAATTAAATCAAATCAAAACTCAATTATCAGACGTCATATATCTTCTATCACCGTCCGGTGTTGATTCTTCTGTGGTAATTAATTTGACCCAGGTGATAGTTCATATGCGTCGCCAGCAAGGTAAGGATGGACGCTGTACTCTTTTTTCCAAATGCATCATCCGGAAAGTCTTTATCCAGATCCTCTTGAGTTAGGGGGGATAAAACGGTTTTAATCACCTCAATGGTGGTGTCGACATTAACAAGGAGCTCATTCGCAGAAATGTCTTTTAAAGCAAATTCTGCATCCCGGTCTCTTTTATAATCTGTATTTCCCAGAGTGGCGCCAATGAAATGTTGGAGATTCCCACAAATATGCAGACATAGATTTCCCCCGGAATTTTTTGTCTCTTTTTTAATGCTCCATAATTCGGTGTCGGATTCGTAGAGGCTGATCTCCTCTTTGAGCTTTTTAAGATCTGTTTCAAAAATTTCAATTAGGCTGGATATAAAGCTCATGATCTTTTGATTATGGATTGGTTTTAATTAATGCTTCTTGTATTACAACTGAAATCCGGCAGGTTAAATTCGTTTGGGGCCGGCCGCTCGCCTCCCTCCGAATACAAAGTTACGACGATTATAAATATGTATCAAGCTATAGTTAGTAGATGGGAAATATTGGAACGCGTAATTTCTGAACTCGACCATCGACCGCACTCTCGTCTAACTTTTCGGATTCAAATATTCTTTGAGCGCTTTGGTGTATACTCCAAATGCCCCCGCTCCTTTCACTGTGATCTTGCATAAAGTAAGCGGATAGTTATCCCTGAACTTCTTTTTGACCGAAATATATCCCGCATCCTTGAGTTTGTTCAATTGAACACTCAGATTTCCTGCTGTAGCACCGGTACTTTCTTTCAGAAAGTTAAATTCTGCCTCTTCTACCCCCAATAACAAGGACATGACCGCTAACCTTAACTGCGAATGTAAAAGAGGATCTAGTTCCTTAAACATTGTCCGACCTATATTTTGCTCTCAGCATATAGCCGGGAATCAAGTAACCTGTGGTCATAGCCGCCGCGCTTAACAAGAACTGAATTTCATTGTTCATACTGGAAACTGATATGAGGAAGGTTCCTAAACTGAATACAAAGAACAACAAACCACCAATAATTAATGGCCTGAATTTCAGAACACCACCGGTTGTTAAAGTTGCGATACCCGTTATCGTGAGTATTAGGGGAGAGATCAGGCTATAATTCTCGCCTATTACCATAAAAACCAGAAACATGACCAGGGCAATAAAAAACGAGATCCATAGATACGCCATCATCGTATCGATATAGGTTCTCACCATTTTCTTCTTGCCTTGTCTTGCCACGTAAATGCCGGTAATCATGCCTCCCAGTGGCCCAAGTATCATCCAGGTATAACCGATGAAATCCCCCTTTTCCGCTGTCGCCCAGTAATAACTAAAGGCATTACCAATTATTACGATCCAACCCCAGAGTAGAAATAAGAAACTATTGTCATCGATCTTATTACGTACTACCGAAATCATCTCGTCAACTACTTGTAATGCTTGCTTCTCATCAAATTCTTTTTCGTTCGTTTCCATTTTATTAGTTTTTATTGTTTATAAATATGTTGCAAATATAAAGTAGTTTATATTATAAACCAAATAAAATGTAAATTAATTTCATTTTGTTGGATAAACGATTAGTAATCAACAACTATTTTCGACGGTTTATTGTTGGTATATGGCTGAGCGGGTCTGAATAATGAAATGGTTAAATGGTTGCATAGCTAGATGGCTGGGAGGATTGTTGGTTTATCCCACCTACTAGTTTATCATTTACAAAAATTTAAATTCGTGGTAACTTTGCATTGGAAGCCTTGCTCTGCTCGAAGCACTTCGCGAAGGTGAGGAGGCAAGCAGCGGCGTCAGATAATTTAAAGCCATGTAACCATGCAGCCATCCAGCCATGCTTCCAGAGTGAAAGAGATGGAATAAAGACTAAAGGACCGATTCTTATTTCCCTTTAAATTCTGCCGGTCGCTTCTCCATGAAAGCTTTCATACCTTCTTTTTGGTCCTCGGAGTTAAACAGTAGATAAAAGTTCTTGCGTTCAAACATCAAACCATCATCGAGCAGACTATTATGAGCCTTTTTAACAGCTTCTTTGGCCATCTTAACCGCAATTGGAGGCATAGCCGCAATTTTACTTGCCAGATTAATTGCTTCCTGCAGGTATAATTCGACAGGCACCACCTTATTGATCAATCCCATCTTTAGGGCTTCGTCCGCAGAGATCATGTCACCTGTCAGGATTAGCTCCATTGCCCGCGCTTTACCAATGGCTCTCGTCATGCGTTGTGTTCCACCGGCGCCCGGCATAACTCCCAATTTTATTTCAGGTTGTCCAAACTTCGCGGTTTCCGAAGCAACGATCATATCGCAGAGCATGGATAATTCACACCCGCCACCTAATGCAAATCCCGATACAGCAGCGATGATTGGTTTCTTTGTTTTATTGATCTGATCCCAGGTGGAAAATTGATCTATCCTGTCCATCTCAATGGCGGAGCGCTCTGCCATTTGTTTAATGTCGGCGCCGGCTGCAAATGCCTTTTCATTTCCGGTGATAACGATTACCCGAACCTTATCATCCTGATCCATTTCAGCGAGTGCATCGCGCATTTCACCCATTAGCTGTTGATTCAGTGCATTTAACTCCTTGGGGCGGTTTAGTTCGATCAACGCCACCTGAGGTGCAATCTTTGTGTTAACCTTTATTAATTCAAATTTCATTTAGATATTATTTGGGTTTCCGGTATGATAATATTAATCCAGCGTTAGAATGGCTATACCCGATCCAAGCAAAATAGCCAGGATTTTCAATAGCGTAAATTTATGGATTTTGGTACTTGCTTCAAATAAAATTGTCGTGGATATATGAAGAAAGGAACCGATAACAATAGCGAGGATTATTTTAAAATGAGCCATTTCCGGTTTTAAAAGTTCAAACATATTCAAACTCGATTCCGAGCCATAGGCACCTCCTGTCAGCAAAGCGGCCAATGGAGTCATCATAACAAAGAAGGACAATAGCAGTATGGATGTCAGGTTGCTCTTATTAATGCTAACAAGAACACTCATTAAAGCAAATGCAGCCGGTATCTTGTGTAATACAATGCCATATAACAGGTTTTGCTGGCTATTCTCAAAATTGAACTGATATGCCAGTGGAATGCCTTCTAAAAATGCATGTATACTGAGTCCTATCATGATCCCGAAAGTGAAGGAAATACCCGGTTTTTCCGGAGGATGCATGTGCCCATGCTCGATTCCTGCGGTAAACTGTTCAAGCACCAGTTGAATGAAAAACCCTAGCAGTACATAAATACCCAAATAGGAAGAAGACGAATTAAAGATATCCGGAATAAGGTGCAAAACAGTAATGCTGAAGAGATATGCACCACTAAAAGAAAGGACCAGGTAGATATAGTTGGATGCAACTTTCTTAAAAAGAAATAGCGATAGCCCGGCTAAGAAAGGAGCTAAAATTAAAAGGATAAGCTGCCAGAAATTCATTGGAATTTTCTAAAAAAGCAAAAGTAAAAATAAGCAGGCACATTACGCAGGAGTACAGATTAATGTTTATAAAATCTCATTTGCCGCCCTTTTGTATTTTTCGATAGATAAATGCAAATATTAACCCTATCGATGATCCCAATAATGCGCCGCCCGCAGCATCGGCGGGGTAGTGAACTCCTACGTAAACCTGCGAATAGGCAATAGAACCGGCCCAGAGCAACCCTCCGATTAATATACATTTCATCCTGCGGTACAAGATGGAGATAATAAAAACAGCCAATGCAAAATGATTTGTAGCGTGACTGGAAGGGAAACTATATCCGGGTCCGCAGTTAACCTCCAGGTTTACACTCTCTGCAAATACAGGATCGTTACAGGGGCGTAAACGTTCGAAAGAAGGTTTGATGACAGAACTGCTAAGCTGATCTCCAACCACAACGGTTAGTCCGGCAATTATAATAATTATGATCGCGCGCTTCTTGAATTTCATGACCAGGTATCCTGCAAGCACCGCGTAAAGAGGGAACCAAAGAAACTTGTTTCGCAATGCCGGCATGATCCAATCGAAGAACTGATTCTTCAATTCACCGTTGATAAGAAGAAATATATTTTGATCGATATGTATTATCTGCTCGATCATCTGAGCTTTTGAGCGATTATTATTAGCCTGTCAGAATCCTGTTCATTGAAACTCTCCAGTTGATAACTGCCAAACATCTCTTTAATATGGTAATTACTTTCTTTGAGATATCGCTCGAAGTCAGCTCGCCGAAGAGCCTTAACTCGTTCTTCAAAACTGTATTTCTTTTCGTCAACGACTTCAATTGTCTTTATTATAGTATCCCCGGATAATTTCCTTTCTATTTTAAACTCCACATCATCAACTTTCTTCGTTTCACTGGAGACAAGCTCTGCTATAGCTTTGGTGGTATTCATGAAATCAATCATAAGGAAGCCAAATGGGGCTGTATCATAATTAAACATTTGCAAGACCTTGATATTCTCGTCTTCCGTATTATAGTATCCAAAACTCGTGAAAAAGTTGAATATGTAATTGAAATACAATCGTTTAAAACTATGTGTCAGTTCATGTTTGAAAAACTTTAAACGTTCACTTTCGAATTGTTTTGCAAATTCAATATTCGAAGCTGCCAGATCAATACCTGTTACTTCATATCCTTTGGCACTCAGGTACTTGGCATGTCTTCCCTGGCCACACGCAGCATCCAGAATTTTTGCATCATCAGGAGGTGAGAAATACTCCACTAGCCTGTCAATGAACCTCTCCGCCTCTTTCTCATTCCTGTTCTTATACAGCTTATGATAATAAGGTGAATCAAACCAGAGTTTGTACCAGGGATCCTTGCTTTTAGCCGAAACCATTTTAAAATTTTTGTGAATATAAATATGCAACTTTTCAGATAAGCCTGCTTATCTCTTCGTAAGAACTTCCTAACATAATGAATAGCAACACTCATTAATAGGGAACATTGTTATACTTTTGCAGTCTAACATTTCGTATTGACACTCATTAAATCTATTTCAGGAATAAGAGGGACGATCGGCAACGAGGTAGGCGAGAGCCTTAGTCCTGTAGACATCGTTCGATTTACTGCTGCATTTGGAAATTGGGTCGTTGATCAAACAGGTGTGAAAAAAATCGTCATCGGGCGTGACGCCAGAGAATCGGGTGAGATGGTAAATGATATCGTGGTTTCTACACTTTTAGCCTTGGGTATCAATGTGGTTAATATCGGCTTAGCGCCTACACCTACCGTAGAATTGGCTGTCGTTATGGAAAAAGCAGGGGGAGGTATTGTCATCACGGCAAGTCATAACCCGGCTCAGTGGAATGCCCTAAAACTTTTGAATGATCTCGGCGAATTTATCAGTGAAGAGGCTGGGTTGAAAGTGTTGGATCTGGCAGAGAAGGATGAATTTGAATTTGTTTCCCAGGATAAGCTTGGAACATATTCTGAACGGGACAAATATATAGCAACTCATATCGATAAGATCCTGGCTTTGCCTTTGATAGACGTCAAAGCGATCAAATCCAGAAAATTTAAGATCGCAGTCGATTGTATTAATTCGGTAGGAGGGATCAGCGTTCCCTTATTACTAAGGAAGCTCGGAGTAAAAGAAATCCATGAATTGAATTGTGAACCAACCGGGAAGTTTGCCCACGATCCGGAACCGCTGCCTGATAACTTGCAGGGGATTTCAAACGAGGTGACCTTAAATAATGCAGATCTCGGTCTGGTTGTGGATCCTGATGTGGACAGATTGGCTATAGTATGTGAAGATGGGACGATGTTTGGAGAAGAGTACAGCTTGGTATCCATTGCAGATTACGTTCTTGGGAAAGAAAAAGGCAGTCTTGTTTCAAACCTCTCATCGACCAACGCCTTAAAGGATATCGCCGAAAAACATGGTTCTAAGTTCTATG
>JACZTA010000143.1 GCA_022573915.1 Bacteroidota bacterium
AAGCAGTGAACGTAAATGTTGCGTTCGATCCGGTTCCAGTAAATGCATAAGCTGGAAATCCTTCAATTTTGACAGCGAACGTAGCTCCGCCATCCCCAAAATCATCTACAAAGATTATATCATAATCATCCCCTTCAGTTAAGCACCAGGGGCCCTCACTGTTCGAGGAATTGTTGCTATATCCGCCCGCAGGGTTGATCTTCATACCTCCCCCATTACACCCAACTGCCGCATTCCCTCCGGAAAAAATTGTCCCTGTTCCGCAGTTATTGCCGGTAGGAACCAGCTCCCAATAGACCTCACTGCCGTATTGATCCACCTCTACATCAATGATTACTTCTATTTGCCCCACAGGGCATTGTGCTGCAACATAGGAAAGGCTGCAACAAATAATTCCGATTACAAGTGCAATTCTCTTCATGGGTAACGTGTTTAGATTTTACAAACCGTTTGTTAAATTTGGTTTCTCCCCAACAAATATAGTAATGCTTGAGTATTTAAGCAAATACTTAAATACAAAACGATCCAGCTAACGGATAGTTCCCAAAATGTCCAATAAAGCCGATAATTGTTGAAGTAGATACTAGAATATAAACCACTTCTATCCATCTTATTGCTGGTTTTTTAAGGAGGACTTAGTTACACAAGCCTGTTGTTATCAAGGAATAAAGCAGCTTTTAATTTGTTTACTTAATTACTTATTTAAGAATTTGCTTAATTAAGATAATTGTTCTAGATTTAATTGCAGTTATTAGTTATAATAAGTTCAAAATCTGTTCGATAACTCTATAAGCACAACAACATGAAAGCAAAATTATTGACCTTAATCGTAACTATGGCATTCAGTTCAGGCTTGTATGCCGGAAGTTTTAGTGCATCTTTTAGTAACACCACATTAAACGGATCACCAAATTCTACAATTAGTTTTGGTGGTACTTGTACTAACTTTGATTGTTGTAATTTGATAAATTTAAAAATTACGATTACCCCGCTTTCAATCCCTGCTGATTGGGATTTCCAAATGGACTTGTTAGGCAGCTCAGTGCCGCAAGGCACATTAACAGAGACGTTTTTTGTAAGTCCTTCTCAAGTTGGAAATATAAGTGCAGATTTTATTGTTGGTAATACTTCTACGATTGGGAACGCAGATATTAGAATTGAAGATGTTGCAAACCCAAATGACTATATAAGATTTTACATTAATTGCAGACGCGAGTGGGGTAGTTTCTATTGAAGAAAAGAGTAAATCCACCGCTGATGATTACTTAGGACAAAATTTCCCAAATCCCTTTTCCTCATTTGCAACTATCAGTTATAAGTTGAGTTCAAATCTAGGCGAAATTATAATAACGGATCTTTTAGGCAAGATAGTTAAGAAATATCCGTTAACTAATAATGTTGGACAAATCGTTATAAGCGGAGATTTCCATTCTGGAACCTATTTCTATTCTTTGTGTGAAGAGGGTGTGATGGTTTACAAGAATAGAATGATCGTTATTAAATAAAATTAAACAGCATGAATAAATTGATTAAGACATTTCTGGTCGCATTAATAATTATTACGAGTTTGTCGCAACATTCCTTTGGGCAAAATTTTATTTTATCCCCTTCAGACTCCGTCGTCATGGAATATGATGCGAGTTCTTTTGGCTCTAATGATATCACGATTGTCAATCAAACAATGGGCTCCTTAACATTTAAATGGCGGCTTGTTTCGAATACTTTATTATCTGGTTGGGATAAATCATTATGTGATTTAGGAGCATGCTATCCAGTAATTCCAGATTCTAGTATCATGACTCCTACAGATCCCGGAGGCAATGCGTTCTTTATTTTTCATACATTTTTTAATGGGGTTGCTGGGACCGGAGCATTAGAATTATTCGTGTTTGAAGTTGGAGATGAAGCAAATGGAAAAAATGTATATTTTGAATATACAGCAACTGGATCGACTGCCATTGATGACAAGGATGCAAAGAGTTCGAATATTAATATCTATCCAAATCCAATAGAGGATGTGATAACGGTTAGTCTTAGTACCCAAGAGATAATAAAGGATGTTGAGATCGTAAATGTTCTTGGAGAAACGATTGCGTATCAAATTGTAGATGAGATGCTTGATAACATTCAAATTCATGTTTCTCATCTTCAGCCTGGAGCATATTTTATTATTATCAATCAGGAAGAAGGAATAAGAACTGTAAGAAAATTGCTTAAGGTCAACTAAATTTTCCGATGTTGGATATACATGTAAAAGTAACGGGTTCCTTAATTAAGGTTCTATTTGTATCCGTCATTACCCTGTTTGTACTATTTGCAAGTTGTAAGAAGGATCCTCCGCAGCCTCCTGTAAACAATAACCCTAGGGACACTACTTATGTCTCAGCAACAATTCAAAATCCAGATCCTAAAGTTGTTTTAGTTGAGGAATTCACAGGGATCTATTGCTATACTTGTCCGCTTGCACATTATATTGTAGCTGATATAATTAAGGATAATCCGAGCAGAATTGCAGCAGCTAATATTCATAGCCGCCATTATGGAATATATAGCAATCCAAACGTCATGGGAAATCTGTATGATTTTCGCACCTATGACGCTGACTCGATTGTTACCTTCCTGGGAGGTGTATTTAGCGTACCAAGCGGAGCGGTTGATAGAAAAATCTTTACAGGTGAGACTGGCATAATAAGCAAAAACAGGGCGTTATGGGAATCTTACGTGGATGAACAATTAACACAGCAAGTACCTGTTAATATTAAAATTTCCGATAGCTACGATACAAATTCTCGGAAACTACAAATCGTGGTTGAGTTGAATTATGTTCTTAATGTAACAGAGAACAATTACCTAACTGTAGAATTAGTCGAGAATGATATTGTCGATAAGCAGTATGTTGATACAGCTGTCGTAGATGATTATGAACATCAACATATTCTAAGAAAAATTCTTACTGAATTTGAAGGAGATTTTATTAATACGACCCTAGAACCAGGAAGAGTTTACATCAGGGTATTTGAATACGTATTACCTGCAGAATGGAATAATGATAATTTGGAAGTCATTGCTTTTGTACACGAGAAAGATGATAAATGGAATGTTCTGCAATCTGGCTTTAAGTCGCTCCAATAACATTGGAATATATCAAATATCAGATAAAAGTCTTACCACTTTCTTTAAGTGCCTTTAATCCTTCAAGAAAATGGTTCGAAACTAATCCCCTTCGGGCTGCTTTTACAATTAGAAGCCCCAGTAATATTAATTATAACAGGGTTTTTTTATTTACAGGGGACAGATTGTCTTAATTATTTCTAACTTAAAATGGCCGAATAACAAGGAAGCTGACATTCCGACACTAAAAATAGCGGGCTTAAGGATTATTTCTTAAAAATAACGTACCAGTTCAATGTGCACTTAGCCTTTGGTTTCGATTATCATTACTTTTTATTGGCTAATAGAGTTTTAGATCCATCTGATGCTTTGCTTGTTATGGATAAATATTTAGGTACCGAACTGGACACCTATTTCAAACATGAATTCTCGTAACCAATAGCACTCGTCTATGGCTATTCTAGTTTATTCTCTTCAAGGTCTTTAGAATTTATTAAAGACAAGGCAAAAACGTCCGATGCTTTTGGCTGTGGCTTATGGCCAGTGCTAATCCCTCAATCAATTTAAAATAATAAAAAGCTTAAATGTCTTGAATGAGACATTTTGCAAGGTGCATGTGCACGTATATTAGCAATATATTAAAAACAACAAAAAACTAATATTATGAAAACAATTGCGATTCTATTAATGGCCATATTAATCGGACC
This sequence comes from Bacteroidota bacterium, assembly GCA_022573915.1. Classification (GTDB taxonomy): domain Bacteria; phylum Bacteroidota; class Bacteroidia; order Chitinophagales; family JACZTA01; genus JACZTA01. The sequence continues at coordinate 3,819 of JACZTA010000143.1, forward strand.
ACTGTCCGGTTTAGGCCAGAATGGAGAAAAGTACATTACAAAAACAGGTCATGTAAATTTCTTCTCAGCCACTGTATATGAAGATATCAGTGCTGATAATTATAAAGCGGTAAGTACAATTAATGCCTCGACCGGTGAGATAGTATTTTCTATACCGGTAAAGAGCTTTGAATTTGAGAAAGCTTTGATGCAAAAACATTTTAATCAACCCAACTTTATGGATTCACAGAAGTTTCCCAAGATTAAATTTAAAGGGAAGATCGTTGACTTGAGCCAGGTAAATTTTAATCAAGATGGGAAATACTCAGTGAAGGTGAATGGGGATCTCACGATTCGCGGTGTAACCAAAAACATCACCGAGGAAGGAATCATTGAAATTAAAGATGGAAAGATAAGTAGTAGTTCCACTTTTATGGTTCTTTCAATTTGGGAATTTGGTATTGGGAAACCTAAGAGTAAAAGTAAAGTGAATAATGTTGCTGATGATATCAAAGTGACATTTACCATGAACTACCATAAATCGAATAGCTAAAGAGATAACTTCATTTTAATTAAATCAATGAGTTATGAATGCAATAAAATCAGTAAGTGTAATATTTCACCAATTACTTGGATTGCTAAATAATTTGGATGATGATACCTATTTAAAACCTATTAATATTTTGGATGGAAACTCGATAGGTCAGCATATCAGGCACGTTATTGAGTCTTATATCAGTATCCTTTTCAATAATGAAAATGGTATGATTTGTTATGATGACAGGGAGAGAGATCATCAAATCGAAACTGAAGTTGATTTTGCGAAGTTCAAGCTTGTTGAGCTTCTATTCAAAGCTGAGCTATTGGATGCTGATGAAGAGGTAGTTATTAAAGCAAAATTTACGAGAGATGACGATGAGAAGGTCTCTATTATTCAGTCAAGTGTTGGCAGGGAATTAATGCATGCTTTTGAACATGCGATTCATCATTTGGCGATAGTAAGAATAGGGATTCAATCCGAGTTCCCAAAAGTTAATATTCCTGAAGATTTAGGTATAGCTCCGTCAACAATAAAATATAGAACTAATGTGCACAGTAACATATATTCCTGAAGGGGAGAACAAGTTTATACTGACATCCAGTAGGGATGAAAATATAAACAGAGGTCCATCTCAAAGACCCCAAGTAAGATCAGTTGAAGGTGCAAATGTATTGTACCCGAAGGACGTGCAAGGAGGAGGGTCCTGGATTGCCTCTTCTGATCAAGGGAGGTCAGTATGTTTAATTAATGGAGCATTAACTAATAATTCCAAAGACCTGACCTTTAAAAAAAGTAGGGGCCTGGTTTTGCTGGATAGCTTTGGCTATGAAACTTTCGAAGCTTTTGTGCGCGATTATAGTCTTGACGGTATTGCACCATTTACGATGATAGTGATTGAGACAGTCCCTAAGTTGACCTTAATTGAATTTTTATGGAATGGAAGGAGAAAATATTTGAATTACAAAGATTCTTCTAAACCTTATATATGGTCATCTGTGACACTTTACAATGAAGAAACGAGGAAATCACGTAAAAAATGGTTCACTGACTGGCTTAGATCTAATCTCTGTTGTAATGCTAAATCCATATTCTACCTGCATCGTTTTGGGGGCAAGGGCGATCAGGAGAATAACTATTATATGGTTAGAGAAGACGGCATGAGAACTGTTAGTATCACTCAACTAGAACATTTGGATGAGGAGATAGAAATGAGACATAGAAATTTTATTACAGATCAATTATCATTATCAGCTGTAAAATTTAATAACAATGCAAAAAAAGAAAACAGGAACATTAATAATATTGGCTTGGCCTGACTCATTAGCGCTAAAGATAGGCATGTGGTATGATCGACCAATGAAATGGTTAGGATTTAACAAGAATGACTTTTATAAAGTAGGCCATGCGGCGATTGTCCTGGTTAATCACGAGACGGGTCACTTGCATTATTTTGATTTTGGAAGATATCATACACCTGAAAAGCAAGGGCGTGTCAGAGATGAATTGACAGATCCGGACATTATTATCAGGGAACACGCAATGCTGGATGAAGAAGGTCATATCTATAATTTGGAATCTATACTACTTGAAATTGCTAGTAATAAAGCAACGCACGGTACAGGTAAGATGGTCTCATCTGTTTATTCAGGAATGGACTTTAAAGGGTCTTTCGCAAAAGCAAAGGAAATTCAAAGCCGAGGGGCGGTGAACTATGGGCCATTTGATATGACAGGCACAAATTGTAGCAGGTTTGTCGCAACCGTGGCTAAAGCAGGAATTCTTGATCCTATAACCAAGTTGCTAATGGGATTACCCTACACACTTACACCCACTCCGATATTTGATGTGAAGGTGATATCGAACAAAGGCGTGGCTTATGAAGTAGAAAATAATAGAGTATTGATCAAGTATAATAAGATGTTAAATATCCGGAGCCTGGATTCAAAAATTACAAAATCTAATGAACCGGAATTGGCCACTTCACTCTTAACCTAATATTATGAATAAATTAATTGGTAGATTTTATCCCCCTGACTTGCCGGAACATATGCCCGCTAACAGCAAATGGTTGCCTGGTGCCGGAAGTGGCGTGTGGTTTCATTTGTCATCCAACGAGAACATGGCAAAGAGTACTTACAGAATCAGGAGATACAATCCTGCAGGTGAATTAGAATGCGATCGGAACTTTGTATTGGAAGGTACAATTCGGTTTGATCCTGATCAACCATACGAGTTCTCATACATATCGCATTGCCAGCAATGTCATATTATTCAGAAGGGCGAAGAATTCACTTTCAATTACATATTTAATGAAGCAGTAGCGAGCTAATAAATTCAAACTTGTTCCGGCTATCAATACGAGATCAAATTTTAAAAACTTAAAATTTAAAAATCATGAAAAAATCACTTATTAAAAAACTGCTTCTCGCGGGCGTCATAGTTGGTGTTGCAGTTGGGTCCTACGTATTATATCTTCTCAATATGCCCCACAGAGATATCCAGGGAGAGAAGGCTTTTACCGAAATAAATGCAAAAGGATTGGTTGATGAGTTCCTCTTTAATCTAGACACGGCCAATGAAAAATACCTTGATCAGGTCATCATAGTTGAAGGAACTGTCTCAGAGACTTACGAGGATCAAAAGGGACAGGTTGTAGTAGTTTTTGCAGTGGAGGAGCGTGTGGTAGGTGTGAGTTGTACCTTTATGGAAGAAACAAATGAGAATGCAAGAAATCTAAAAAAAGGGGAGGTGGTACGAGTGAAAGGTGTTCTGCAATCGGGTGCTGAGATTGACGAGGATCTGGGTTTGAACGAAGATGTGATCTTAGAGAAATGCGATGTGGTCTAATTACCCCTTGAAATAAAGCGCTAATACCAACGCAATACATGATCAAAGTCACATGAAGCCAAGAGAGATCTTTATTCTGTTATCAATACTGGTAGTTGGAGGCATAGCTGCTTTGTATACTGTATGGCGTCCAATTATTTGGTCTTTAATCTTTTTCGGGCCGCTAATTTTAATTGGCTATTCAGATATTTTCCAGACAAAGCACACGATAAAACGAAATTTTCCGGTAATAGGCCAACTTAGATATCTTCTAGAAAAGGTCCGGCCGGAGATCATGCAGTATTTTGTTGAGACAGATACCGATGGAAGGCCGATCAACAGGCTATTTCGGTCCTTGATCTACCAACGTTCAAAAAAGGTAAACGATACGGCACCCTTTGGAACGCAGATGGACGTTTACAGGACCGGATACGAGTGAATGGATCATTCTGTTTACGCCATAAACCCTGCGGAGTTAGATAATAGCCTAAGAATTTTGGTTGGTGGCCCCGATTGTAAACACCCTTACCTAGCCAGTATCTTAAATATATCTGCTATGAGTTTTGGAGCATTAAGTAAGAAAGCTGTTTTAGCTATGAACGCAGGAGCCAAGAAGGGAGGTTTTGCTCAAAATACAGGCGAGGGTGGAATTAGCCCTTACCATTTAGAACACGGCGGTGATTTAATCTGGCAAATTAGTTCAGGTTACTTTGGCTGTAGAACAAGAGATGGAAATTTTGATCCGGATGCATTTCATAAAAATGCCACGCTCGAAAATGTAAAAATGATAGAGATAAAAATTTCCCAGGGAGCAAAACCGGGGCATGGCGGAATTTTACCTGCAAGTAAGAATACGGAAGAAATTGCTGCAATCCGTCACATAGAACCACATATTGATGTTCATTCCCCTCCGACCCATTCTGAATTCAAAGAAGCGGAAGGATTAATGCACTTTATTAAGAAATTGCGTGACCTATCAGGGGGAAAACCGATAGGATTTAAACTATGTATTGGTAAAAAACAAGAGTTCGTAGATATGTGTACTGCCATGATCTCTATCGGAGTATCGCCTGATTTTATTACTATAGATGGCGGAGAAGGGGGAACAGGAGCTGCACCTGTGGAGTTTTCTAATTCTTTAGGCATGCCCCTACGTGATGGGTTAGCATTTGCCTATGACACATTAGTCAGATTTGATTTGAAGAAAAATATCAAGATAATTGCTTCCGGAAAGATTTTTACCGGTTTTCATATGGTACGAGTACTAGCATTGGGAGCGGATATGTGTAACACGGCGAGAGCCATGATGCTAGCTGTGGGTTGTATTCAAACATTACAATGCAATAATAACACTTGCCCTGTGGGTGTTACAACACAAAATAAAAGCTTAATGAGAGGCTTGGTGGTTAAAGACAAAACTAAGAGAGTTGCTAATTTTCATGAAGAAACTGTGAAGAGTTTTGTAGCGTTATTAGCTGCTGCCGGAATTTCAAAACCCCATGACTTACAACGGAAACATATTAACAGAAGAGTGAGTATGAACTCTGTATTAAGATATGATGAGATATACCCTTACATACAAAAACGTAGCTTAGTATAACACCTAGGAACAACTAGTCGGTGTGAGAGTGATCGCCAATATTTAAAACCCTTTTTTCTTGTAAAATTTGCTTATCAACAATGGCAGTATAACTAAATTGGAAGTCAATGCGATTAATAAAGTGATGCTGACCAATAAACCTATGTAGAATGTGCTGTAAAATTCAGACATGGTGAATACTACAAAACCGGATGACAGTATAATGGAAGTTAAAATTATTGCTTTCCCTGTTGAAAGATAAGCAGTCTTTAATGCCCGCATGCTTGATGTGGTCTTTGTCATTTCAGTTTTATACCTACTTAATAAGTGTATGGTGTCGTCAATAGCAATGCCAAGTGCTATTGTAAATATCAATGCTGTAGCTACTTTCAATTCTATATTAAAAATACCCATTATTCCAGCGATCATCAACAGAGGTAGAAAATTAGGCAGCAGCGAGATTATTGCAACTTTTCCGGATCTGAAGATCAATCCGATCACAAGTGCAATTACCAGAAAAGCAAATCCCAGCCCTACTATTAGGTAAGAAGCAATTCTGGAATTAGAACTGTCCATTAGCTCTGCAGCTCCGGTTAGTTCGAATTTTAAAAGCGAATGATCGATATTATTCGAAATAAAGTCGTTTAAATCATCATTTAGATGTCCGACCTTCTTGCTACCTAAGTCCTTCATCTTTCCCGCAATTCTTCCATGAAGCTGGTCGTTGGATAATAGCACTGGTACTCCTCTCCTGTTCTTATACCGGTTTATTAATCTGTTTATTTTGTTCATTTGACTATCAGACTCAGGTAATTTGTAAAAATCATTTTTTCCACCATTTAGAGCCATATTTATACTTTTTACGATGGTTATTGGAGATAATATAAAACCAATACCATATTCAACCTTCAAATAATTCTCTACTTTTTCGATTTCTACCAGTACGTTTTTATCAAGAATATTTCCTGATGTGTCTACCAAGTCAATGCCCATTTCAAATGGCCTGATACCGGAAAAGTTTTGTTCAAAAAAATTAAGGTCTTCCTTTAATGCACTATTGTCATTCAAATCATCTAAAAAGTTGTTATTGATATCAATCTTTACCATTCCCCAAAGTGCAAAACAACTTATGAGAGCAGTAACAAGAATGATCTTCTTTGGATTTCTAAAAACCCAAAAGAACAAAAGAGCCAAAGTTTTTTTCCAAAAATCATTTCTGTTTTTTCTTTTAAAAGATGAACCGGCATTGGCAAGAAAAAAGGGGATCAGTGTATGTATTCAGCCTAAAGTGGACAAACTCCCTGATTATTTATAGGAGGGTTTTGACTCAAGATACTAATTTTTGTTGTTGATAAATTCTTCTTCTTTCTTCCATTGTTTGATGTTTAATTTGAGC
>JACZTA010000144.1 GCA_022573915.1 Bacteroidota bacterium
TCATAAGAGTCATCACCTAGAATAGTTGTTAAAATATTGTCATTAGAATTCATAATGATTATTTAAAAGGTTATAAAATTTAGTCACTACAGTTGAGTATTATCACTTAGCTTCTTCTTTAGTATTCGGTTTTTATACCAGAGACTCATGGCAATCAGCCCAACGACAAACAGCAAGCCAATCAGTTTTTTTGTTGGGACAGAATTCCCGGGATTTACGCTAAGCCTAACGTCAGTACCTACTTGAGTTGGGTCAAAAGTTGAATAAGCGTTATTCATTCTTATAAATTTTAATCTCGTCAGTAGAGCTATCGTACATGAAAGCATAATCATATACAAGAAAGAGTTTATGACCCGTGCTTCTTTCAGTTTTAATTCCGTTAAAAAAGCTTGGTTTGAATCCAGCGTTTATCATATAAGATCTTGAGAATTTCTTTTCACCTTCGGATAAAAAAAATAATCGATCTAAAATGTCGCGGTTTCTATGAAGGTAGTTGTCAACCTCTTTGAAAATCGATCTCTTCGTTCTGGCTCTCTGGTTATGATATTCTGATTTATGTTGCACACTGCAAAACTCCTGATCAGCTCTCCTTGCTTCAAATTCATTTTCGCAGGTAGGACATATTTTTATATAGTCTTCAACTAGATACATGAAGTTATTATTTGAAGGCTTTAAATTCGTTTTTGTTTAGAAATTCGGAGATATGTTCTTTTTTATACAGGATCTTTCGAGCATCTTTAATTTTGACGAATCCGATTTTGCCCGAGTTGCGATAATTTTGAAGCGTTTTGGCTGATACATCTAAAAGGCTCCTCACTTCCTTCTCCGTATATACGTCCTTCTCAGAATTATTGGGTATCTGACTAATTGCATCCTTGATGTCCCCAAGTTCTTTGAGAAGTTCATTGTATTGTTCTACAGTTAATAGCTCCAGATTTACTTGCATAATATTGATTCATTGACTTCGCCTGCAATTTATGCTAAGTGTTTTAGTACTAAAAAATAAAAGTGAAAGGGTATAGTTCTATTCTTGTTAGCCAGGAGAGCTACAAGTTAAATGCCTTTTTAAAGTTTCCGATGAGAAATACTTTCATTGCATTATGGGTGTCTAAGATCCGTCGTGGTTGTGGCATTAATCCAAATGTATAAAGCAGCAACCCTCCAATATAAAATAATTTATTCTGTTTATATTTTGGATAGTGAGGTTTTAGATAGTTATATAAAATCCTGCTAAAAGTCCTTCTAAATAGCATATCTAGCCGGGTCTTTTTAATAAAGTCATATTTAGGATCCATATAATTATTTTCGCTTTTAGCCAGCTGTTCAAACTTTGATTTGTTTGCTTTTACTGAACGTAATATTTCATTTATTACGTCAATCCCAGTTATTTTATGTTTACGAGGAACGGCGTCAGGCTCTTTAGCTTCCACAAGCGCCTTGCGGTCCCGTATTTTTTCTGTGATAATATTATCACTCTTTACTGTAATAATAATGGATTCTATATTGTAAAAATTGACATCATGTAGCTTCATTGCAGCAATGAGCCCATTAGCCCCGGATAAAGCCTGGGGATAAAACTCTTTTATCCTGTATTTTAATCTATCATAAGGACTACTTGTGAATTCAAATTCACTGATCATAAAAGCCAACAATCTGTAGTTTATTGTTGATTTAGGAATTAATTTTTTAATTTCAAGCGAATAATATTCAATTCTATTAAGAAATTCACTTGTGAGCTTTTTCCAATACTTAAATTCATATTGAATCTCTTGCAGTTCAATGTAATTCCTTAGATCTTCCACCAACACGTTCGATAGTATTTTCTTTATAGCTCTTATGTTCTTGATAGGGGTACGTTGTGCCATATAACAGGGGAGTTAGTTTTAAAAGGAATTGACTCGAATCAGTTGTATGAATAAACGAGTTAATTAAATTTGATTTGTGTCAATGTGTCGAGAAGCGATTTAATATGCATTAATAGTATTAATGCGTGTTAATTTCAAATTATAGACCTAAATATATCGTTATATCTGTGCTCAGTATTAAGGAACTGTTCATACATTTTCCTCAACATCGAAAACTTCCATAGCTTTATCTAACTCTTCGTTTACAATCCTTGAGTAAATCTGAGTTGTGCGAACGTCGGTATGACCTAGCAATTTAGAAACGTACTCGATTCTTATTCCTTTTCTCAATGCCCTTGTAGCCCAGGTGTGTCTGCTGGTGTGAAATGTCACATTTTTATCGATACCTGCTTTTCTTGCGATTATCTTTAAGTTTTTATTTGTGTGAGCGGTAGCAGATGAAATTCTATTAAAAAGATCTTGTTGACTCCGGCTATTTTTTAACATTGGAAAAATATAATCATCTGGATTTGAGTTCTTATTATCATAACTGTTGATTATGTCCAATGCCTTGTTTGGTAGCTTTATAGAAATTGTATTTCCCGTCTTTTGAATTTTAAATATTATATGATCGCCATCAAAATTTTTCCATTTTAGCTGTAAAAGGTCTGATATTCTAATACCGGTATATGCAGAGAAGATATACGAATTGCAATGGTGGAACATCATGGTTCCAGGCTCTAACTTTAGATTTTCGATTTGCTTTAATTCATCTTCAGTGAGATAATCTCTCACACCCGGTTCCTTGGTAAAACTAAATTTTAAGAATGGGTTCTTCTCATATGGGAAAAGGTCTTCTTTAATGGCATTACTAAAAATCTTTCTGATGACCTTAAAATTGGAGTAAATCGTGTTAGTTTTGTTGTTTAGATTATTTCTCAAATAATCTTCATACTGGCTTAGAAATGTAACCGTTATGTCGTCAAACAACAACGCTTTATTTTGACAATACAACTTGAGTTTGGATATAATTCCTATATAACTTCGATAGGTACCAATCTTCCCACTTCTACTTAACGAATCAAGGAATTTCTCTGCATAAACAAAGAAGTCCGTATAGCTTTTACCTAAAAGAGACTCTTTGATCCTGACAGAGCTAATAGGTTGTGATTTTATTTCCAGTTCTAAGATAATACGTTCTGCCTCTGCTATTTTATGAGCAATAAAGTTATTCAGATATTGGGCATTCGGATGTGACTTTTTTACTTTATTTTCTAACTCGTTCCAATACTTGGGGTTTACATTATGGCCTATTGAAACATATTTTACTTTCCTGTCCTTTATAATTCTTAGATATAAAGGAATAAGGTTATTAGCACTCTCCTTATTTTTTTTCAATAAGACTTTAATAGATGCCATAATTTATTCATATTTGTTAGCTGTTAAAGGTAATTATTTTATCAATAATGGTAAAACATAGGTAAAACAAATTGTTCTTTTACTTGCTTTTTAATACTTTATACTTCACTTGGTAATTAGTCTATATCAGGCGGTATGAGGGAAATAGGAGGTATTTTACGGAATTAGGAAGTAGTTTAAAATGAACCCTCCGGGTTCACATTGTCCGCCATAGCCTTTTTATTCACCGAATCCGCCAACAGGCGGAGAAGGCGGACCTTTTTTCAATTTGCAAATTGCAATTTGAAATTTGCAAATTTCAAGAACACATGTTTGTTCACTCATAGTAAAAATATAAAACTATGACAGACACGGAAAACACCGAAAACACGGAAAGCACCCAAAACGCGGAAAGCTCCCAAAACCCAGAGAACATTGAAAGCACTCAAAACACAGAACGCTCTCCGGCCCCACCAAAACGAGTTGCCGGCTTTGGAAAATTATGGTGGGTAGGACTGGTAGCCTTCGCGGCTGCATTTGTTGCAAACTTAATTTTCTACTACACCACTAATAGCTTATTCGATGAATTTGCAATTCCATTTAAAGGAGATGTCAATAATATACAACCAATCCCCGTTCAAATACTCGTCGTTTTTATCCTTGTCCCCACTTTACTAGCGACAATACTACTGGCAATACTTGGCAGATTTGCTGCTAACCCATTTCGCATCTTTTGGATCATTGCGATCATTGGGTTCTTAGCATCTTTCCTACTCCCTTTCGGACTACCGCACGAAGTTAGCTCTGATGCAAAGATAGGATTGAGTATTATGCATGTTATCGTTTTTCCGATAATTGCTTTGGTATTGACTCGCTTAGGGCGTAAATGATTTTTGGGGTGACGAAGGTATGAAGTCGTGGTGAGTTCAATGTTTCCGTCGAATCACCTAACTGTCAGAGAAAACGATGCGAGCCACGTTCAACGTCTACGGTTCTCAGTCCCGACTCCAACGTCTAAACCACATCATTTACTAATTACTGCCGACTGCCAACTTGCCAACTGCCAACTTGCCAACTTGCCAACTGCCAACTGATTTAATGCGCTTCTTCGGTGCCATCCGCATCTCCGGATTTCGAGATCGAGTCTCTCATAGTCGTATCGGCTTGGATATTTTGCATGCGGTAGTAATCCATGATGCCTAGATTACCACTTCTGAAGGACTCAGCTACTGCTTTTGGAATTTCTGCTTCGGCTTCAATTACCTTTGCACGCATCTCCTGAGCTTTAGCGATCATCTCTTGTTCCATTGCAACAGCCATAGCACGACGTTGTTCCGCCTTGGCTTGAGCAATTTTCTTATCCGCTTCAGCCTGGTCAGTTTGGAGGATAGCACCGATGTTCTTTCCAATATCTACATCGGCTATATCGATAGAGAGGATCTCGAATGCAGTTCCGGCGTCCAATCCTTTATCCAATACTGTCTTTGAAATATTATCCGGATTTTCCAGCACCGATTTGTGAGACTCTGAAGAACCAATTGAGCTAACAATACCTTCTCCAACACGGGCAAGAATGGTTTCCTCGCCTGCACCACCAACCAATCTGGAAATATTGGCTCGCACTGTTACCCTGGCTTTTGCAATCAATTGGATACCATCTCTGGCTACAGCAGTTACAGGTGGTGTGTCTATAACACGAGGATTCACAGAAAGCTGTACGGCCTCAAATACTTCTCTTCCGGCAAGGTCAATGGCAGTAGCCGATTTCCAATCCAGCGGGATATTTGCTTTATCCGCTGAGATGAGCGCCTTTATTACACTATTGACATTACCACCTGCCAGGAAATGCGTCTCCGCTTCGTTTGAGGTGACATTTAATCCCGCTTTCGTAGAGGTGATCAATGCATTCACAATAACTCCGGGAGGTACTTTTCTGATTCGCATCAGGATCAAGTCCAAAATACTGACTTTGACACCTGAGAATACAGCCGTGATCCACAGATTGACCGGAATGAAATATAAAAAGATCGCGATAAAAATTAATACCGCAACAAAAATGACTACATATACTACTAGATTTTCGCCCATGACATTATAATTTAAGTTTTACGATTATATTACTCATTACAATTTTTACGACTTCAATTTCCTGATCCTTCTCCAGGAATCCTTCCTGTGACTTAACTTCCACCTTGTTCCCGTTAAACATCGCTTTACCAACAGGCCTTAGGTCGGTAATCAAGGTTCCTGTGCTACCCACGTCAACGATTGTCTTATCTACTACATTTACTTTACTGTCGATAACACTTTTGTTTGCAAGTTTTTTCCAGGTACCCGATTTAAACCCAATGACGATCAAGATGGCACTCACTCCGAAAGAACTTACCAAAGCAATCACACCTTCTGTTTTTCCATAAGAGTCATAGGCATAGTAAACTCCGATACCCATTAGTATCAAACCAATGATACCAACAACGGTGGTTCCGGGAATGATCAATACCTCGACAAACAGGAGCGCGACACCAAGTGCCAGGAGAATAATTATGGCTAAAACAGTCATTTATACACAGGTTTTAAACTACTCTGTAAGGTGAGATAGTAAATATACTGCAAAAGTAAAAATATTTATGAGAAAGTTGATTGAAGTTTTGCCTGTTGGAAACGCTATTTAATAAATGGTATTAAATGTATTTAATTTGCAACGATGGAATTTAGCTACACCTTATCGATAATTATCCTTACCGCAGTGATCTCTGTCCTGGCATTCCAATCGCCGGCGTTGATGCAGAAACTGTTGTTGAGTCCCTTCCTTGTTAAGCATTCGAGGGAATACTACAGAATCCTCTCGTCGGGGTTTGTGCATGCTAATTGGATGCACCTCGGGATAAACATGTTTGTTTTATATATGTTCGGAGAGTCTGTCGAAAATAATTTTAAGGAGAGTTTTGGCTCTTTTGGACCTATCCATTTCCTGGGTATGTATATTGGTGCATTGATTGTCTCTGACCTGCCTACCTATTTGAAACATAGAGACAATTCATATTATGCCAGTTTGGGGGCGTCAGGTGCAGTATCGGGGGTAGTCTTTACAAGTATCCTTTTTGATCCTTTAGGAAAGTTATATTTATTTGGTCTTATAGGCATTCCGGGAATTATATTTGGTGTCCTGTACCTTGTATATTCAATTCAGATGGCCAGAAGGTCGCAGGACAATATCAATCATGATGCTCACTTTTACGGCGCTATTTTTGGCGTGATTTATACAATCGCTATGAAACCATCCATAGCACTTGAATTTGTTGAGAAACTGATTGATGGGATAAAATTTATTAACTAAAATTACCCGGCTAAGGCGGAAGGAGATGGCATGGATAAGATAATTGATCTTAGGAGTGACACGGTGACCAAACCTTCCAAAGGTATGATGGATGCCATAATGAAAGCGGATCTGGGTGATGATGTTTTTGGGGAAGACCCCACCATCAATGCCTTACAGGAAAAATCCGCGGAGCTATTTAACATGGAAGCCGCCTTATTCTGCCCCTCCGGTACCATGACCAACCAGATTGCAGTTAAAATGAACACCGAACCGGGAGATGAAGTAATTGTTGATAAAACATCACATATATATCTTCTGGAAGGTGGTAGTATTGCATTTATAGCTAATGCCTCGGTTAGGGTGGTGGATGGCGACAGGGGAAGAATCACACCTGAACAAATTCTTGAAAACATCAATGCTCCAGATGATCATTATCCGACCACAAAATTGGTTTCCATCGAGAACACATCAAATAGGGGTGGAGGTTCTTATTATACCCTGGAGGAGATGAAAGCTTTAGGTGATGTGTGCAAAGAACATGGCTTAAGATTTCATCTGGATGGCGCCAGAATATTCAATGCCCTGGAGCAGATGGAGATAAAGGCTCAAGAGCTGGGTAGTATTTTCGACAGTATTTCCTTTTGTTTGTCAAAAGGATTGGGTGCTCCGGTCGGCTCATTGGTTTTGGGTGACAAGGAATTTATCAGAAAATCTAAAAGACTGAGAAAAAAACTGGGAGGCGGTATGAGACAGGGTGGTCTTTTGGCGGCTGCCGGCATTTATGCTTTAGAGAATAATATCGAGCGCTTGAAGGAGGATCATGTCAGGGCGAGTTCCTTATTTGAAACACTTTCTTCCATTTCGATTGTGGAGGAGGTGATGCCTGTGGATACAAATATCATATTATATAAATTGAAAAGTGGAACGACTTCAGCAGATCATGCAGCGAAGCTTTTGGAATATAAAATCAAAGCCCTCCAAATTGGACCGCAAAAGATGCGCATGGTAACTCATCTCGATTTCGATGATGAAATGTTGGAGAAAACGACTAATGTTCTAAAATCTATGACGCTTTAACGAATAAATGGGATGAACGGCACAATAAAATCGTTTCGATTATCTTTGTATAATTAAATAGATTCTATGCGAAGGATATTTGTTTTTATTTTAGTGAGCATTTTAAGTGCCGCTTCCATTTTTGCACAGAATTATATTACAGACGAAGATACAACTGAATCGTTTCGTTTATTCAGTAATAATCATGCGGTCAAGGTCTCTCCTGCACTATACACGATCATACCGGAAGGCATCAATCTGCATTTCGAGCAAGGTATGGCGAACAGGAATATATCCCTGAACTTTACGTTTCGCTATTGGACCGGTTACGAAAAGATCGATACTTTTTTAGGTACCAATGAGGTGATCGTAAGTATTCCGGAACATATTCGAATTGAAGTACAACCACGTTATTGGGTTTTTAAGCAATTTAATGGCTTGTTCATGGGTCCCCTAATAGGTGTTCATTTAACGCCTTGCTATCTGTTTAAATCTTCGACCGACTGCGTAGACATGAAGATCAAAAACAACAATGGTAAAATCACCGGTGGATTAAACGTTGGTTTTTTCTTACCTACCAGTAATAATTTCCTGGTTGAAGGATCAGTAGGTTTTCTTTCAAGATCGATTGAAGAATTTCCCAACGATCCGGTAATATTTATGAGGTATAGCCTCAGTATGGGTTATTACTGGTAAAATCACCTTTAAATATGAATGTTATCATCAGGGAAGGAATACAAACAGACCTCCCGGCAGTACTGGGCCTGATAAACGAGCTGGCTGTGTATGAAAAGTCACCCGAAGAATCCATATTGACTCTCGAACAGTTTGAGAAGGATGGATTTACGAATGAAAGTCTGTATAAGATCATCGTGGCAGAATCATCCGATGCGAAACCGGAAATAGTGGGCATGGTGTTATACTACTTCGGTTATTCGACCTGGAAAGGAAAGATGCTGTATATCGATGATATAATTGTCACTAATGAACAGCGTCAGAAAAAAATTGGTGAAAAATTATTCACCGAGATCTTAAGTATTGCTAAGTCGAATCATGCCGGGCATCTGCGTTTTCATGTATTGGATTGGAACACCCCTGCAATTAACTTTTATAAAAAGTTTAATGTCATATTTGAGAAGCAGTGGGTCACCTGCAAATTAAACCCCGAATAGCCTATTCCCGCCTGGCTTATTATCTTTGCACTTCTATTCATTATTAAACACCCCCTCTAATCTTTTTTTCATAGATGAAAGTTTTCAAGTTTGGCGGTGCTTCCGTCAATAGTGCTGAAGCAATAAGGAACGTGGCGCGTATCGTGCAACGGCATAAAAACGAGTCGCTGGTGGTGGTGGTGTCGGCAATGGGTAAGATGACCAATTACTTTGAATTGCTGAATTCTTACTATATCGAAAAAAGCGATCAGCTTTCGAGCCAATTGAAGAGTATTAGAAAATTTCACGAAGAAGTATTGGATCAGCTAATCGAGTCAGAAGACAACCGGGCGCATAAGATCCTGGATCATATCTTTGTTGATCTGCAGTTATTTCTTGATACTAATAGCTCTGAATCCTATGATTTGATCTATGACAGGATCGTAGGTTATGGGGAGATGCTTTCCACCACGATCATCTATTCCTTTCTGGAGCAGGAAGGTTTGAATGTCAAATGGATTGATGCTAAAGATCTGATCAAGACGGACGAGCATCACAGGGAAGCGAATGTACTGTGGGATGAAACGAAAGAAAAGATCAAAGAGCAATTAAGGATGGATGACTCCGGGCATCCAATATACATCACGCAAGGTTTTATTAGCGCGACGATGGAAGGTGTTGCAACCACTTTGGGTAGGGAAGGATCCGATTACACTGCTTCAATCTTTGCAAATATTCTGGATGCAGAAGAAGTCATCATCTGGAAAGATGTTCCCGGTATCATGAGTGCGGATCCGAAAATATTTCCGGATGCAATAAAAATTGAAGAGATATCTTTTTATGATGCAATTGAGATGACCTATTATGGTGCAAAGATCCTCCACCCAAAAACACTTAAGCCATTGTATGACAAGGAAATCCCTTTGAAGGTCAGGTCATTTCTGGATCCGGAAAAGGAAGGTACGATTGTGAGGAGGATGAAGAAAGACCCGGGGTTACCTCCGATCAGGATCATTAAGACAGACCAGGTGCTTATTTCTGTTATCTCAAAGGATTTCTCATTCATCACAGAACAGAACCTGAGCCTTATTTATGCGACCTTTGCGGAAGCGGATGTAAAACTCAACATGCTCCAGAATGCGGCCATTAGTTTTACGGTCAGTATTGATAACGACCCGGGAAAGGTTGATGCTTTGGTTGAGACCCTCAAAAACAACTTCCGGGTATTAATAAATGATGATCTTGAGTTGATCACGATCCGTCACTATGACGACGCAACCGTCGACCAAATGATCAAAGGCAGGGAAGTGATACTAGAGCAGAAGAC
>JACZTA010000327.1 GCA_022573915.1 Bacteroidota bacterium
CAATCTCATAAACCGAAGTGGAAGATTTTAATTGAAAACCTCCACTGATCCATTCACCGGAACGGGTATAGTATATCACAGCGCTGGTGAGAAAAAATACCAAAGTCGGTATAAAAACGGTTTATCCCATGGTAGTAATTACACATACTATCTTAGCGGGGGCAAAAAGATGGAGCAAGTTTACGATAATGGGCGCCTGTTACATGCTACGTTCTGGTATTCAACTGGAGAAAAAAGTGTCTATCAAAAATATACCAACGGCGATAATAGTGCGGGTTTACATGAAGAATGGTGGCCAAACGGAAAAAGAAGACAAATAAGTTCTTTTGAAAATAATAAAATTGTACCAGGGTCAGCGACTCATTGGGACATGTTTGGTGATGAAATAAAATAAGGAGATAACAAATGCTACTGCAGACTATTACGGCAGTTATTGTTGCTGTTGCTCCCATACAGGTGGAGCCTTATCAAGATGCACCCGATTGGGCGCCGACTGTATATGAGCATTTGACGAACAGTGTTGCTAATTACGCAACGGTTGTAGAGCGTGATCAGTTGGATAAGGTTATGAGCGAGCAAAAGTTAAGTTTGACAGGCATAATTGATCAGTCGACGGCAGCGAAAGTAGGTATGCTGTTAGGCGCAAAATACATTATCATATCCAATCTAACCAACAAAGAATCTATTCCGATTGGCAGATCCTCGCATAAAATATACCTTGAAATAAGTTCGCGTTTGGTGAACGTTGAAACCGGAGAAACTATTCGTGGATTAAGTGTCTCGGGTGAATATTACGGGAAACGAAGATCCGAAGCTTTATCAAAAGCCTCTAAAGACTTATCATACCAACTTGCGATTGGGTTATTTCACGAATATCCTGCAATTATTAAACGCGACCGCCACACTGTATATATCAATCGAGGGGGTTTGCCTACGGGCGCTGTCTTGACGGCATGGGAAGACATGGGCGAATACTACAAGAAAACTGGAGAGGTAGAAATCATTGATTCTCATAGTGCATGGTCTGAGGGCAGGATAGTTGAGGGTAATGTTCAGAAAGGTAACTTGCTAAACCCGAACGTGCTACCAGTGAAAATGTTTCTATCTTACTCTCAATACAACTCGGATATTCTAAGTACCACACACAAACTCTCGTTGTCTGGATATTTATTTGGAAGAACGGCTAAGGGTCTGATAATAGGGATCGAATATGGTAAATCTGATGATATAGGAGCAGTGTTAGTGTCCTTCGGGATAAGTAAGTCGTACAACATTCTACCTGGTAGATTTCAATTGATCGTAACTGCTACTTCTATTGCCGGTGGTGTAATTATAGACACTACAGACGCACTAACCATGGGAGGGTCGTTGGAAGGCGGTTTGAAAATAAAACTATTTCAAGATTTGTGGGCTAATGCCTCTTTGGGCGCGTTCAAATATGTTCCCGCTAGTAGATGGAGAGATGGTATTGTTCGAGACAAAATTGATCTTAGCCAGGAATTCGTACGCTTTGGAGTTGAGATCGCGTTTTAATGATCCTCAATGAGGGAGAAAGCTTAATGAAAAATATTAAATTGATGTTGATAATTCTTATTTCAATCGGATGTTTCGGTCCTTCGGAAGTTGAAATGAGTGAGTTAACCAAGATCGACGGCAGGATGTATTTTGGTACCGATGATGATCCGTATACAGGTATTGCGATTAGATTCTACGACTCAGATAAAAATCAAATAGCTTGCGAGCTTTCCTATGAAAACGGCAAAATGCATGGAAAGACAACCTGCTGGTATAAAAGTGGTGAAAAAATGGCTGAAGTCTTTTATAAACTAGGTGAAAAAGATGGAATGGATACAATGTGGTATGAGAATGGACAGAAGAGTTCAGAAAAATCTTGGAAAGATGGTAAGTATGATGGAGTAATTACTTATTGGGATAAGAATGGTAAAATGACAAGTAAAACACGTTACAAGAATGACAAAGAAATTGCATTTTAAGAGGATAATCGCTAACCAACACTCAACAACACTTTCAGAGAAGTACGGAGTCGGTAAGAGATAATTTTAACAGTTCGTTATTGATTAACCAATCCTTACATTTATATAAATGGCTGAGAATAGCGGATTATACCAGTTGCACATTACCCTTTCCGACACGGAAACCTTAGAAATAGGGCGCTTAGGCAGCTGCTCATTCCCCAAAGGGAAGTACATCTATACCGGCAGCGCTAAGCGTGGGCTCAATGCCAGGATCGAAAGGCATAAGCGGAATGACAAGAAGCTTCACTGGCATATTGATTACTTTTTGGCAACAGAGACTGCGAAAATCACGTCGGTTGAGATATTCAAATTTCATGAAGACGGCGAATGTGTTCTGAACCAGTCGATCGAAGGCAAGCATGTCGTTAATGGTTTTGGAGCGAGCGACTGTCGAAACGGATGCAAATCTCATTTCGTCTTCGTCGGCAAATAAATTTAATCGCCCTTAGCCACTACGAGCTATTTTTAGCTGCCATACGAGCTGACTGTCGCCTTAAGTTAAC
>JACZTA010000328.1 GCA_022573915.1 Bacteroidota bacterium
ATCCTGCTGGGTGGTATCCGATTGAGTTGTCTGGCCCTGTATCTGCGTAGCTAGCAGCAGGATGATTGATATGGAGATCAGGAGTTTCATTTCTTGCTACGTATTTTAGGCTGATCGTTCAATTTATATGCCATACACGATCCCTATGCTTTGATAACGCAAAATTAAGCCTTTCTATTTGATCCGCTCTATCATAAAATCATCAAACCGCGCCGGATTCTCTCCCCGGAACCACAAATAAACCTGGACAGTATCCCATGGATAATTCATGGGTATAATAACTTTATAAGTCATAAACTGCCAGTCGTCCTCCGAAGTATGTTTATCAATGGATTTATAATTATAAAACATTTTGGAACGAGGATACGCGACTACAATACCCGCGTCGGTGTGATCGGATATGAACCAGAAACTAACATTGATGATCTCACATGGAATGATATCTTTCAATGTTGTGCTGAATCCATATATATGTTTCTTGTCCAATTCAAGATAATAATTTCCGGAATGTGCATTTCCCTTTACGCGGGCATCGGCATTTCCAAATAATACATCCGGATCAGTGGTAGTTAGCTTTCCTCTGTCAGCAGTTAACGATTCCACATCTGAGAAAATACGGATGGTGTCAGTGGTATTTATTCTTTGAAGAATATAGATACTATCACGACGCATTGTGAGAAAACTTCTGAATGTGTAATGGTTGATGATCTCATAATTGCAAAGAGGGCCCATGGCTGCTGCATATTCATCATCATCGACAAACCACCAACTTTTTTGAAATGGATCCGCCTCTGTCCTGGGGCCTGTTTCGTACCAACCATTGAATTCAAAACCACCATCAATTTGACCTGGTTTAATGCCATTTTCCATAAGCTTATTTAATCCTTTCCATTTCGCTCTATTCCATGAGATATAGTCGTGGGTGCCCGCAATTGTGAATAGGATAAAAATTGCAACTACGGCGAAACTAACCGCGGAGGCGAATTTAGAGGTCTTTAAAGGTTTTGGCCAAATAAAGATGATTACAAATGGGACCAGAAGGAGAATATATCTATCGAAGAAATAGCTGGCGAGCAGAAGGAACCCGCAATATCCTACAATAATGATCAGTGCAAAAAGAGACAGGGGAGCGGCTGACACGCTTTTTCTTAATCTGCGCAATGCGTGGATCATACAGTAATAAAGAAGGGCTGCTGAAGCAATCCCTATCCAGCGTAAAACATCTAATCCGTATGCGGGTAAAGTTGGATGCATATTCCCGGACCAATAAGTGTCTTTGACCGTCTTAGGTCCGATACCATGTTCAGATAATATATTTCCAAGCGGTATTTTGTCAGGCATAAATAATAGGGGTATGGCCAGTACACACGATATAATAACCATTAACCAACGCTTCGCATTCTTACTTTCTTTCCAGATGCCGGGAATGATATAGATCAGAACAGGTAAGAGGAATAGTGCTACATAAAAAAAGATGATCATTGTGCGATGCCATGTTAGTGTTGCAAATCCGGGGTTGCCAAACAACCCGAAAAGATCCACAGGCATGGCAAGCATTTCAGGAATCCTGTTTGTCGACTTTAACCAATATAGATAGCCCGTCAAGGCACTAACAACAACAACGCATGATAAAACCAAGGGAATAAGTTGTTTGATCTTCACCGGCCGCGAGATCAGATAAGTGATCAGAAAAGCAATGGGCAGCCAAACACCCGGTTGACGGATGAGGGTGGCAAAAATGGCAAACAAGGTACCTGCAAGAAGATAGCTCGTTTTGTTATTTATCGAATATCTTGAATAAAGGAAGGCAGAAAAACCAAATACCGTAATAAAGGGCACCTCGGTCATAAAGCTGTTGGAAAGTGAGAAAAATATTGGATTGAAGATCAAGACCAAGCACGAAATAGTGGCTGCTGAAGAGCTTAGTGAAATTGATTTGAAGTAACGCCAGAATATGAGAATACTAAAAAAAGCAACCAATAAGGTTGACAGTCTCAGTACTGTAAAGGAGAAACCAAAAAGAGTAGTGAAGGCAGCTCCCCAGACTGTTTGAGCAATGAGGATCATCCCCGGCCAATCGCTGAACTTCCAAATGCCATTTTCAGATAGATTAAAGACATTTATCGAATAGGACCAATCGTCGTTTAGCGGGAAATCACCAATTGGATTGACTACCACCAACGATAAAAGCCATAGAAGTATTAAGCCATAAAATCTTAAGCGATCAATGGAACTATTCTCGTTCATATTTTGGGAGATGGATATCCGGGTAAATATAAAACAAGTACTTGTACCGTGGTCAGGTGGCCACCTTATTTATAAATTCCTCAAAATCTTCATTGTAAAATATAGTGACCTCTTCGCCTTTAGCTATATTCCTGACAGCTGAATATCTCTGTATGTTATTATCAAAATCGCGATCGTGTATTTTCGCATTCGCATCCTTTGAGTGATTAAAAAAACTACCCGCGCCGCTAATGCACAAGCCATAGTTTTCTTCATCCCAGGGGTATTGCAAGG
>JACZTA010000329.1 GCA_022573915.1 Bacteroidota bacterium
ATCTTCACAGGTTCTGTTCCACCTCCCGTTCCATCGCTTTTCATTAGGGCTTCTACCCAATATGCAGGATTAACAGTGAAATACAGTGTATTATTTAACACGGTATACTCCCTTGGAAAAGAGCTTTCACCAAAAGGAGTTCCACCCTCTCTGATATCTTTTACCTGAACGGTTCCACTTTCTGTTCCATCTGTCTTCCATAGTTCCGTTCCATATTTATAAGTAAATGCTGAAAAATATATCGTATTACCGATAACTGTTAAGTATCTTGGCAGTGAGCGGCTCCATGGATCACCCACGTTAATATCCTTTATCATGACGGTTCCGGATGTTGTACCGTCACTTTTCCATATCTCATCTCCATACTGATATTCACGTGCACCAAAATAGAGTGTACCATTCAGATTGGTGAGAAACTGGGGGAAAGCAGTTCGTTCAAAACCCGACCGTGTACCTGGTGAAATGTCCCTGACCATGATGGTGTTACTCGTTGTACCGTTGCTTCTCCATAGTTCACGCCCATAAGTACTATCATCTGCACTAAAATAGAGTGTATTCCCGATGGAGATCAGTTCCTTTGGCTCGGATCCATTTTTTCCTGGTAAGATGTCTTTTACCAATGCAGGAGTCTGTGCTTGAATAAATTGCTGCAATAAGAATATGAATACTAAAAGACTTAAAATCTGTTTCATGATCTTTTTGTCTGGAACAATAACGAAGTATTAAGATTTACTGGTATACCAAGTTACGCTTTTTAGCCTCAAATAAAAAGTGAGTTGGCTTTCAAACCGATAAAATTTGCCAGGAGATATAGTTGTTGATATTTATCTTTCTTTTTATCTCCCACTATTTAGTTAACGCGTTACATTTTTTTCTTAGCTTGGAGTATCAATTACATCATCGCTAAATCGAATTTTATGCTCAAGGCTAAAACTTATTTTACCATAATCGCATTGGCATTAATTGCTTACTCTTGTAAAATGGAATCTGGTCTGATGTCCGAGTTACCTTCCTCCCCTATAGCAGAGAAAATCGATTCGGTGTTGACTATACATGGTGATACCCGGATTGACCCATATTTTTGGATGCGGCTGACCGATGAGCAGAAAAAAGCAAAGGAACCCGACGAACAAACTCAAAAGGTGCTGGACTATCTCAACGCTGAGAATACCTACACAGACGAGATCATGAAAGAAACCGAGGAGCTGCAGGAAAATTTGTACGACGAAATTGTGGGCAGGATCAAACAGGACGATGAATCAGTACCTTATTTTAAGAATGAGTATTGGTATTATTCCCGTTATGAGGAAGGGAAAGAGTATCCTATTCACTGTCGCAAACATGAAAGTCTCGAAGCTGGCGAGGAAATCATCCTTAACGTGAATGAATTAGCAGAAGGCCACGATTATTACAGCGCATCCGGGTTGCGGATGAGTCCCGATAACAAACTTTTAGCTTTTGGCGAGGATACCATAAGCCGGCGTATCTATCACATCCGATTTGTCAATTTAGAAACAGGAAAACTTCTTCCCGACCGGCTTGAAGGCACCACCGGAAGCGGCGCCTGGGCGAACGATAACCAAACCTACTTCTACACCACAAAAAACAAGGTATCTCTGCTGTCAGAAAAAATATGGCGGCATAAGCTAGGGAATGATGCAACTGACGATGTCTTGGTATATCATGAAAAAGATCCCGCCTTTTATATCGGCGTGAGCAAATCGAAGTCCGATAAATACATCACCATTTGGAATCGCAGTACCCTGGCCAATGATTATCACCTGATAGATGCAGACAATCCTGAAAGCGAATTACTTCAATTCTCGCCAAGGGAAGAGGTTCACGAGTTCTGGATCTCGCACTTTGAAGACAAGTTTTATATCGTCACTAATTGGGATGCGACTAACTTCCGTCTCATGGAGACTTCTGTTAGCGCCACGGCAAAGGAAAACTGGAAGGAAGTGCTCCCCCATTGCGAAGACGTATTACTGAATTCAATTGAGGTATTCAAGGATCATTTGGTGATCAGTGAACGCTCCAATGCCCTCAGGCAAATTCGTATCATCAACCAGAAAACCGGGGAGGAGCATTATATGGAGTTTGATGAGCCGGTATATGTAGCGGGCATATCAACCAATCCGGAGTTTGATACAGAATGGCTACGCTATAGCTATTCCTCGATGACAACCCCGGGCTCAACAATTGATTACGACATGAACTCCCGGGAAAATATAGTGAAGAAAGTAGAAGAGGTGGTAGGTGGACATGATCCCAATGATTATACCAGTGAACGCTTGTATGTGAAAAGCCGGGATGGGGTTGAGATACCGGTTTCGATGGTTTATAAAAAAGGAATGAAAAAAGACGGCCGGGCTCCCACTGTATTATATGGTTATGGTTCCTACGGTGCCACGATGGATCCATGGTTCAGCGCCACCAGGTTGAGCTTATTGGACCGTGGGTTCATCTATGTTATTGCGCATATACGGGGTGGCGAGGCTTTAGGGAGGCAATG
>JACZTA010000145.1 GCA_022573915.1 Bacteroidota bacterium
CAAATGATATTTCGGCTGTGTTAGATACCAATCCAAAAGACGTACTGGTTGCGGGACCTACAGGCATTAGCGTAAAACCTAAAGGTGCTAATCAGCAAAAAATAGTGGATGAATCTGAAAAGAATCCCGTCGTTTTTGTGGTTGGGCCTGCCGGTACCGGTAAGACGTATACAGCAGTTGCTCTTGCAATAAGAGCGTTAAAACGTAACAAGGTCAAGAAGATCATCCTGACCCGGCCTGCGGTCGAAGCAGGTGAGAATCTTGGATTTCTTCCGGGAGACCTGAAGGATAAAATTGACCCATATCTCCGTCCGTTGTATGA
Organism: Bacteroidota bacterium; assembly: GCA_022573915.1. GTDB lineage: Bacteria > Bacteroidota > Bacteroidia > Chitinophagales > JACZTA01 > JACZTA01. Next base: position 323 of record JACZTA010000145.1, read on the forward strand.
CGCGCTGGACGATATGCTGCATTTTGAAAAGGTAAAATATTTCATGGATAACCGGGTGATTGAAATCGCGCCACTGGCATTCATGAGGGGCCGTACCCTTGACAATGCTTTTATAATTTTGGATGAGGCACAAAACACGACGGCATTGCAGTTAAAGATGTTCCTGACCAGGTTGGGTCCGAGTGCTCAATGCATCATCACCGGTGACCTAACCCAGATCGACCTTCCAAGAAGCATGCAATCCGGACTGCAACACTCCATTAACCTGCTCAAGAACATTGAAGGAATAGCTACCATTTATCTGACTCAAAAAGATGTAGTGCGACATCAAATTGTGGCCAGGATTGTCAACGCTTACGAAAAATATGAATCTAAATTTAAAAAAGACGAAGAGTAATGAATGTAATCAATGAAACCAATTTCGATTTTTCGGGACAAAAAAGTTTCTACCGGGGAAAAGTAAGAGAAGTTTATAATATTCAAGACCGTTATCTGGTCATGATCGTGTCTGACCGGATTTCAGCGTTTGATATAGTTTTACCTAAACAGATTCCTTATAAGGGGCAGGTACTTAACCAGATCGCAGCAAAATTTTTAAAAGCAACTTCAGACATTGTTCCAAATTGGGTGCTGTCGACTCCTGATCCATCCGTAACGATCGGGCTCTATTGCGAACCTTTTGAAGTAGAAATGGTTATTCGAGGGTACCTGGCGGGCCATGCGTGGAGGGTATATAAGAGTGGCAAAAGAGAAATTTGCGGAGTACCACTTCCTGAGGGGCTGAAAGAAAATGACAAACTGCCGGAGCCCATCCTAACTCCTACCACCAAGGCTACCGTTGGTCACGATGAGGATATTTCAAGAGAGGAAATACTGAAACAAGGATTGGTATCGGAAGAAGATTATAAATTACTGGAAGATCGCACAACCAAACTCTTCCAAAGAGGAACGGAAATGGCCAGGGAGCGAGGATTGATCCTGGTGGATACCAAATATGAATTTGGAAAGAGTTCTGTGGATGGTGAAGAAAAAATCTATCTCATCGATGAGATCAATACGCCTGACTCCTCCCGTTTTTTCTATTCGGATGGGTACGAGGAAAGACAAGCAAACGGTGAAAAACAAAAACAGTTGTCGAAAGAATTTGTACGACAGTGGTTAATTGAAAATAATTTCCAGGGATTGGAAGGACAAACCATGCCGGAGATCTCTGATGAATTCGTCGATTCTGTCACCGATCGATATATAGAGTTATTTGAAAAGATCACCGGCAGCAGTTTTGAACGCCACGATACTTCGAATATCATGGAGCGGATTGAAAATAATATCAATGTGGCTTTGGAAGAGCTGACCGTTACATAATTATAGTATTTATTTATGAAACCTGTACCATTCTTTTTGGTATAATTTGGTGTTTTCGTGCATTGGTGGCTAAATTTTTATGCCACTAAAGCACCAAAACACTAAATCTAACCAATTCAGCGACTGTGAAATCTGTAAGTGATCCATCTTTTTGGAAACTTCCAGTCCTCAAAATTTCCCTTTAAAAGTTCCTTGGTAGAGAGATAGAAATAAGTGGTGTCCAGTAGATTTACTTGATACCCGGCTTTCGCTATCCCCTGTAAATATTCTGCCTCCTCCAAGGTAAATGCAGATATTATCAGGTCAGATTCCTTATTCATTTGTTTGTGAGACTGTTCTATAAAACCGGGGTTCAATCCATGATTGATATTTTTTAGGGATTGAGTATACCGCCGGTAGATATCCGGCTCCCCTTCTGACACATCCTCCAATACACTATAGGCTATGGGGACATTGATTCCCCTTTGGCTCAAGAACAGTGCAGAGGAAGCTATAAATTCAAAATTCTGGTAAGGTGACGCAGCGATTGTTATACGGCCCGGATCTGCTTCTGCCACTGCATCCAACATCTCATGATATAGCGAGGACCTCGCCCCAAAATAAGAGCTGTTTATGCTCATATTCTTAGCATTTTGTAGAAAAAACAATCCTAAAAAACCCGTAAATAAATACTTATAAAAACCCGGCAAGTGAATTTTTAGTTGCGATACGGACAAGACTGCTAACGCGATCAGAAATAATTGCGCAGGCATTAGGTAACGTACAGAATCAACTACAAGAATGTCCTTATAAATAAGTAGTTGTGAACCAATCCATACAATAAAAACCGCGATGAGCGGTAAAACGTTTGAATTCGTTTTTCTTTTGACAAGCGTGATCACAACGTAAACAAGCACGGGAAGCCACAGGAGAAGTGGATTTATGAATGAAATCAAGTTATTAAGAAATAGCTCTCCCTTGGGAAATGTTGAGTTACTCAGATAGGTACCACCCATTTGCGATCGCACAAAAATTATTGCCCCGGTTCCGAATAAAAAACAAGCCCAGATAAAAATGTGCATCCAACGTTTAGACTGAAATCCATCCGGTATAGAACCACCTTTTTCATATTTGTAAAGCAAAAGATAGATCAACGACATGACCGGAACCATGATCAGAAAACTTTCTTTCGACCAAGACATGCATAGAATGCCCAATACCAATATGATCTTCCAGACCGTTCTGTTCGTTCGAATTTCCATTAGCATCGCGCACAAGCTGATCATCATAAAAAACAAACCGAGGATCTCACTAGGCCCAAGCCGCCAAAAGATCTCATCGTACCTCCCTGTCAGAAGAATTGCCGCTCCCAATAAGGACAACATAAACGACACTTTCAATGCCCGCATAAAAACAAAGAACAGAAAACCGATCACCACCCCGCAGAGAAGTGCCGAAACTCGAAGAAAAAAAGGATTCCCTCCTGATAATTTTGTCAGGCTCCATGGGATAAGTACGGACAGTGGCTGAAATCGACCTTGCTCATTCTGATATTTTTTTATAAACGTTCCGACATTAAGATAGGCCTCGTTAGACTCATATTTATCAAAATACCCAAGATGGGGCTCTGTAAATTTTACTATGTACGGTTCATCAATAAAGCTATAGGGACTATACAACGACGGTTTGACAAGAAGATACAAGATCACTCCAAGAAGAATAAATGCCGTAGTATATTGGGTGATACCTGATAGTCTCATTCAATCAGATTTAATTTATTCGGGCGCAATGCTTCCATACAAATGTTCCAAAACGCGTGGACCAAGGTTAAATAAAAGATCCACAATACTCATATTCGACAAAAATCCGGTCCTTTCTTCAAATATCTGCTTGTATTTTAACTCGGTATAATCCCGGTCTTTTATATGTTTTTTTGGATTAGGATGTATCGCGGATCTAAAATCAAGTACATCATCGCTCACTTGTTTTTCAAAGGTAGAGGTTGACTCAATTTTCGAATCAATATTTAACAGGCCAATGAGCAACACCATCAGCTTTTCATTCAGATCAAACAGGTACTTCTCTTTTTGATGAAAAAAAGGTGCAAAATCATCTTCATAAAATTCAAAATAAGGTGAATTATGATACACCGAATACAGAGTGATCCAGTGATTCCTCTGCCAGTCTTCATCATAACTGATCTTAATATCTTTAATAATGGTATGATCGTGCTTGCCTTTTACAAGCGGAACGGTTAATCGTTGCGGACCGTTAGCACCGGCAATATAACACCTGTTCCTATAGGTGCCTTTCATATAATGCTCCCACTTTTCAATTTGACAAGATTCATATTGCACGATTTTTGCGTAAGTATGAATACATCCCAGAAATTGGCTTTCGATCAGGATACTCTGGTACATATTAGCTTCGTTCAACTGGAAAATGAGGGCAATACAAATTCAGAATCATCTAAATTTTGCTAATTTGGTAAGACAATTTAGCACAAATATGAAAAATTTCGCTTTGATATCGTTGTTCCTCTTCATGCTCATACCAAGCGAGATGTTGTTTGCTCAAACGATCGTCGCACAAGTGAGCCACGCAGAGTTTTATTCAGTCGAAAACGGACCTTATCTCGAACTATATTTTTCGATTGAGGGTGGTAGCTTAACCTATGTTCAAAACGATAACTCTAAGTTTCAAGCAGGCGCCGAAATCTTGTATATGTTACGGGAAGGTGACTCCGTGAGAACCTTCGACAAGTACTTGCTAAAAAGTCCGGAAGCAGAGGATAGTTCGGGCGTATGGCTTAACCTGATAGATGTTAAAAGATCGCTCATAGCCCCCGGTAACTACACCCTTGAAGTTACGATAAGAGATATTAACAAAGAGGAAAATGAATTTTCGACCATCCGGGAGATAACAATTTCTAAACCGTCGGATAGAATCAGCTTCTCAGACATTCAACTTTTAGACCGGGTTACTCAGACCACAATTGATAATAATTTCTCTAAGAATAATATGGAAATGATCCCTTATGTGATAAACTTCTTTCCAACCAATAAAGACGAGCTCATGTTTTATGTTGAAGTTTACAATAATCACTTCCTTCGCGATGGCGAGAAATTTTTACTTTACGCTTCAATCCGTGACTATGATCAGAAGGTAATAACCGGTCCGTTAAATACGACATCTATAATGACTGCACAACCTGTGAATATTTTACTCCAGAGATTCAATATTCGTGATCTCCCATCAGGAAACTATTACATTGTTGTAGAAGCACGAGATCAGCAAAATAAACTCATTTCAGAGCAAAATTTATTTTTTCAAAGAAGTAATACAAATCCAATCGCTGCAGACAGTTATCTTTTTCTGATGGACATCGCCAATACGTTTGTAGACACAATTTCAAATTATCGTTTGGAATACTTGTTAAATGCAGTCAGACCAATTGCAACGTTCAATGAAGAAATCGCTATGGACAATAGTATTGAAAGAAATGATCCATTGCTTATGAAACAATTTCTACTTAATTTTTGGATAGGGCAAAATATAACTGAACCAGGAATTACATTTGAAGGGTATATGAAGGTTGTCGAAGTCGTAAATAATCGTTTTGGTACTCAGATGAAATATGGTTTTGATACTGATAGAGGAAGAGTTTATCTCAAATACGGACCACCTCGTGAAATGCTTATACAACATCACGAATCAGGCATGAAACCCTTTGAACTTTGGCAGTATTATACCCTACTCGATCAAAGAAATGTAAAATTTGTATTTTTCAATCAGGATTTGGTCACTAATGATTTTATCCTGATACATTCGGACCTGCGTGGTGAGGTCCACAACCCTGAATGGAAGGCGAGGGTTGCTGATTGAGAATCAATACTTACCGCGTTCACTTCATGTTTTCATTTTCTTTTATACCGATGATCAGTTAATGAAATTTATTTCGTTCCTCTTTTTCGTTCTTGCAGCCTATCCAATCTCTGTCTTGCCGTTTAGGGTTCTATATGTACTTTCCGATATCCTGTATTTCAATATCACTTATATATTTAGATATCGTAGAAAGGTAATTCTTCAAAATCTGGCTAATGCTTTTCCCGATATGTCAGACGGAGAAAGAAAAGTCATCATGAAAAAGTATTACAAAAACCTGTCTGACGTGACCCTGGAGAATGTTAAGATGCTGACCATAAGCAGATCTGAAGTGTTGAAGCGATGCAAAATAGTTAATCAATCAATGTTCGATTCATATGAAAAGGATGGAAAGAGTATTATCGCGGTTTCCAGTCATTATTGTAATTGGGAGCTGGGCGGATTTAGCATAGCTTTAAACGCAAATCACCAGTTGCTCGCAGCCTATCTTCCATTATCGAATAAATATTTTGATAACCTTGTGAATAAAATGAGAAAGAAGTTTGGAGCAATATTGGTTGAACCGGAGCGAATTGCGAGAGCGATGGTAGAACATAAGGAAAATCTTACCATCAGCGTTTATATAGCTGACCAGGCACCACTCCATTCCGATCAGGCTTACTGGACCACATTTTTAAATCAGGATACTCCTGTATTTACCGGACCGGAAAAAATTGCAAAATTAGTCGATTCACCGGTAGTGTATCTTTATATGCAAAGGATTAAAAGAGGATATTATACTATTGAGGTCATCGCTATTAACGACAAGCCCCGGGAGACGGAGGAAAATGAAACTACTGAAAAACAATTAAGGGTTCTTGAAAACATTATTAAAGAGAGGCCTGAAAACTGGTTGTGGTCGCATAAGCGCTGGAAACGAAAGAGAACCGCAGGTTAGTTTTAATACCAATTCAGAAACAAGAGAGAAATAGAAAATCAAAGATAAATGAGTTCACCAAAGGTAGCGGTTGTAATACTTAACTGGAACGGTCAGGAGTTCCTGCAGAAGTTCTTACCCCCTGTTATCGCCAGTGAATATGACAATCTGGAGATATACATAGCGGACAACGCCTCTACGGATAATTCTGTTGAGTATATAGAAAAGGAATATCCGGATATAAACTTGATCAAACTGGCATCCAATGAGGGATTTGCCGGCGGTTATAATCGAGCGCTTGAGGAAATCTGTTCAGATTACTACGTGTTGTTAAATCAAGATGTGGAAGTCATTGATAACTGGATTAGCCCGATAATTGATTTGATGGAAATGGATGAGCAAATAGCAGCTTGTCAACCTAAGATCCGGTCATTTCAGGAAAAAAATAAATTCGAATATGCAGGTGCTGCAGGAGGTTTCAGAGACAGTGACGGATACACATTTTGCCGGAGCCGGTTATTTGATTTATCCGAAGAAGATAAAGGCCAATACGATGAAGAGCAGGAGATCTTTTGGGCATCGGGAGCTTGCATGTTTATAAGGGCAAAATTATTTCACGGTTTTGGGGGATTTGATAAAGACTTCTTTGCGCATATGGAGGAGATCGACCTCTGCTGGCGTATGAAGAATGCGGGCTATAAGGTCTATTATTGTTTCAAATCTGTGGTGTATCATGTAGGAGGAGGCAGCCTTCCACAAGGAAGCCCGAGGAAGACTTTTTTGAACTATCGAAACAGCCTGATCATGCTTTTCAAAAACCTGTCTTTTTTGAAGTTGATCTGGCTGCTCCCCTTTCGCTTTTTTTTAGATTCAATAGCTGCGCTCAAATCACTTGTCAATGGCAATTGGAAGGACAGTTTGGCAATAATAAAAGCACAGTGGAATTTCACCTTACGTATAGGAAAATGGATCGGTAAAAGAATCAATACCCGGGGAATGGTGAAAAAACCTAATAGAAAAGGTATTTATAAAGGAATGCTGATCGCAGATTACTTCTTTTTCAACAAGAAAAAATACTCTGATCTCAAGAATTAATCTGTTTGATTCTTCAAGGAACCGGTGCTGTTGATCTTCAATAAGGCAGCGTCACTGGATTGGATCACAATTTTTTTCACCCTTCTCGTATCTCCTGTTATACTAGGTTGTGTAGTTGCAGAACTCGTCCCCGGGATATATACAATATTACATGAATCCGGAATCATGTTGATATCCCAATTAGAAGCCTTATACCAGGTTGTATCCGTGGTGCCCGTCCATTTAGCAGTATCGTCGATTACTACATGAACCGTGGAGCAAGGAAATCCTGAGGTGCTCCGGGTGATAATTGAATTTGCTCCGGTGATATCACTTTCCTGGTCAAGAACGCGTTCCTGTGTACCGGTTGTAATTTGGTAATGCATCACCCTGCCACTATTGATTATATGTCCCAGTTGTATGCTATGTCCCAACTCATGCAGGCTTACTGATTCAAAATCCGACTCTCCTCCCACAACATCATCAGGTCCAAAATTCCAGGTAAAACTGTCATTAAACTTAACATCATTTTCGCTCAATGTCCAAAACCAATCTCCGGCACCTGCATCCCAGCAGCCCGAATAATAACTATAGGAAACACCTAAAGTGCTGCCTCCTAATGCGCAAGAGTCATCCCACATAATAATGTTACTGCCATCGCTTGCGTTACATTTAAAATTATTTGTTCCTGTTCTGCCAAAATTAACCTGCACACCACAATGGCGCCAGTTCATCATCGCCCTCTCAAATGCACCAATAGCTTCCGTGCTATCATTCATATCGTTATGGTACTCATATGTATATCCACCCGAACTATTATCATCCCTGAGATGTGGTTTGTAGTAAGTACCTCCACTATTCACATTAGTATGATTATAGGCTACAAATATGCTCCCGGAGGAAGTGGTTGTTTCAGAACTTGTATTGGTCACTCTGAAGGTACCTGTTCCTGCTCCTGATGGGACCAGGCATTTTATAACCGTATCATTCCACGTCTGGACATGGTAGCTAGCGACGGATGAATAACCTGAGCCGCCATTATTTGCATTCTTAAACTCCAGATCGGCGGTTCCGGTATAAGAAGTACCAAAATTACTACCAAGAATAGTTATCGTATCAAACGTACCTGCATTAATTGAATCCGGAGAAGATGAAGTAATGGTTGGAGCGACTCTGTACTTTCGTTTCACGGGGCCTTTCTTTTTATATATATCGAAGGTGCCGATTGTGATCACCGTGGAGGTTAACAAAGCAGTGAGGGGCCCATAGATATTTGCTTTAATACTATTGTACCGGTTGAAAGGATCAGCGGCACTCTTATCCACTTCATCAAAATGAATAAAACTCTGTGCACCATGATATGGTTGAAACTTAAACGAGCTTGGAATCTTACTCTTGGAATTAACTACAGTGCTGTGCCCTAAGAAAAATAAACCAACCTGACCGATCATCAACTCCATCGAAGGATGCACGATGAGTGCTTCATTGTATACTGTTCCACCTTGAGTAACCACCTCGATTTTTGCGGCCGTTACTTTACCTTTAAAGACCTTATAAACCTCAATAATATTAGCCGTGTAGATCAATGTGTTACCAGTGTTCCAAAATGATTTCTGCTTGATGACTCTACCTTCTATGATGAAGGGCGTATTACTGATCTTTGTCCGGAAGGGAATTTCGATATCTCCGCATTGTGCCCGGAGTTGAGAATAATTTGTAATTGAAATTAAGGCAAGAAATAATAATAAAGAGATTGCCTTACTCAGGTTGACAAAATAGAACATATGTTTGTCCGATATTAGAAACTAAATGATCAAGCATACCCGGCTCATACAATCCGCGCATACCTGATCAATCAGTTATCAGGTTATTAAATTACTTTTGAAGACTATTTCTCAGCCGAATCTGAATCTTCTACCTCTATCCCTTCTCTCTCTAATGCCACTCTCAAGTTTTCAATATCTTGCTTCATAGAAGAAATAGAACCCGCGTTGGATTGCAATAATATGTTTTGTTGATCAATGATAGCTTGTTGTTCCTGCATGGCTTCGATCAGCAAAGGAACCAACTGTGTATACTGTACTGATTTGTACCCTTCTTTATCAGTATCGACCACATTCGGAAGAATCTCTTCAATCTCTTGTGCAATCACACCCATTTGAAGTCTAGAATCAAGATTACGGTCTTTGAATTCATCCACTCTCCAATAATAACTAACTCCCCTCAATGCCATCACCTTATCCAAGGCATTTTCTAAAGTATGTATTTCTTTCTTCAATCTTCTGTCAGAAGTTTCGGTATAACCATCTGATTTCATCTTACCATTTACATGAAAATCATAACTAGGGTTATTCGTTTTAACACCCACATTCCCGCCACC
>JACZTA010000146.1 GCA_022573915.1 Bacteroidota bacterium
TGAGCATCGTAAGGCGGGTGGAATTATACCTGTGCTGAATAAAGTCACCAATTGTGATAAACTTAAATTTCCGGGAGAGCCGAAAAAGTTTAGGAGCATATATGAAATAAGCACCTATCACCGATACCATAAATGTAACCGTCACCAGAGCATAAAAACCTTGTCTATAAGCTTTACCTGCAAATCCAATCAGGGTATTACCGCTGTACTGGGTAGCATACAGCGTAAGGAACAGAATGAACAAACCCATGTTTCGTCCGCTTAAATAGAAATCGGATAAGGAGTTTTCAGCGCTTGCCCTATTGCCGAGAATGCCAATAATTATAAGAGCGGTTAAATAGACGAACATGAATATTAATCCGCCTGTGCTGATCAAGGGAGCGTCCATTATTCTTCTGAGTCAGATTCGCTATCCTCATCTGCCATATGGGACCAATATTTGTTAATGAAGATCACCAGTATGATAGCATATACAAACGTGGAACCAAGTATATGCAATGCCCAACCGGGGAGTCCATAAAAATTGACAAGTGTGTATCTAAAAAAGAACCAGGGTACGCAGGATAAGAGAAAAACTATTGAACTTAAAATGATCAGCTTCCTTTTCATAAGACGAGAAAGGATTATGTATATGTAAATGTAAGGATTCTGCAAACGTAATTTTGTAAATTTGTATATGCCAGTGAAGACTCTTGATCTTAGTTCGGAGGTGAAGTTCAAAACCAGCAGAAGCGGCGGAGCCGGAGGACAGCATGTGAATAAGGTTTCTACGAAAGTTGAATTGCAATTTAATATTCAGAAATCAGAATTTCTAAGCGCTGCTCAAAAGTCAACGCTGTTGCGAAGGTTGGAAAACAGAATAAATAAGATCGGGATTCTCCGGGTGGTTGTGGATTCAGAACGCTTTCAGATAAGAAACGAGCGAATCGCGTTGGAGAGATTACATGAGCTTGTACAGGAGGCACTGAAACCTATAAAAAAACGGGTACCGACCAAGCCAACTAGATCTTCGCTGAAGCGTCGCTTGAAAACTAAAAAGCTGATCTCGTTGAAGAAGCAACGAAGAAGGGCTACTTTTGATAAGGATGATTAACATTCGTGAATTAAAAATAAACATCATGAAAATACACCTCCTAATACTTGTGTTACTACTCTCGGCCAACCTTATGCAGGCGCAGATGGATTTGCAAGCGCAAATTAATTCGGCTGTGCCGGGTACTATTATTGAAATTGGAGACAATCAACTCAATGGTACCTTCCTGGTAGAGAATAAAGAAGGAATAACCATCAGAGGAATACCTGGCCAGAGTGCGCTCTTCACCCATGATACTGAAGCCTACATCTTAGAAATTGTAAACAGCCATGATATCCTGATTGTAGGGATAGAGATGTATCATAAAACAGAGACACTTTGCATAGCCGGAGTGCTCCTGATTGATGAGGAGTCTTCAGGTATTACCATCATGAATTGCGACATAAGTGGGTCTGGTGCTTATGGCATCACCACATATTGTGATGATCTGCAGATCACAGAAAACTATATTCACGACTGTACCTATTGGGGCATCGAGGTCGGGGGTGCCAAGGTAGAGATCTATGAAAATACCTTTTATCATAATGGGTATGATGGAGGAGACGATATCTTGATAAATGAATATTATGACGAGGATGTTAAGGTGTATGATAATATCTATGAAGATGAATTTGATGGCGAAGATGAGTACTATGATGAGGAAGAGTACTATAACGAGGAAGAATACTATGATGAGGAAGAGTACTATGATGAGGAAGAATATTGGGATGGTAACGAACAAGAAGACTACGAGCTAACCGGCGGGGATCTATGGTTTTATTATTCCGCGTACTTTGATGAGTTTATGGAAAACCTCATTTACGATATTTATGACGGAGAAATAGCGTATGAAGAAATAAGCGGGTTGCCTGAGTCGGCTGAATATACCACTCTTGTTGATGATGCTGATGGGTCGGGAGTGAATTTCGCAGGCCAGTATTTTATTTACGAATATTTTTGTGGTGATGAATGTATGAACTTCTTTATCATCGACCTTCGATCAGGTAAATTATATAACGGGATGGAGGCGATTATTTCATTCGAGTACTACCCCGATAGCAACACTTTTATAGTAGATCCCGCTATTTTATTTGAGGATGAAGCCAATGCCCCAACCGGGATCTACGTCTGGGAGGAAGACCACTTCGTTCCAATACGCAACGATCGATGAACATCTCAGGTTAACGATGCAGGGTAGCTGCAATAAGACTAGCTGCGATCAACTGAAACTCTTGATCAGCTCCTTAATTTCACTCAACATCATGGCCGTGGCTCCCCACACAACCTGGCCATCGATGTCAAAATAAGGTGTAGGCAGTTCCAAACCACGGGATTGAACGAACACATTGGTTTCTTTTATAGTCGCTGTATCGAGTAAAACAGAAACCGGAACCTCAATAATTTGTTTGACTTCGGCAGGATCAGCACGGAATAAAGGTGTATTATCTGAATATGCCACATAGGGTGAAACGAGGAATCCACTTGGAGGAATATATAGTTCCGTCAATTTTCCGATGATCTTGACATCTGCTTCAATTATCCCGACCTCCTCACGAGCCTCCCGCAGTGCCGTCGCTTCAAGGTTTGCATCATCCGGGTCCTGTTTTCCACCCGGGAAACTCACTTGCGAACTATGTACGCCCTCGTACACGTTTCGCAACATTAATACCGTATAGATCTGATCGGCTTTAGGATAAAACAATACGAGGACAGCGCTTAGTTTTGCATCTTTATCAGGTTTGAACGCATCCGAATTTATATCTGTTCTATAAGGTGCAAGTTTGAGATGAGCATCCTTTCCGGGCAGATCATTTTTTAGCGCATTTATAAGATTATTTACAAAATCTTCAATCATAAAAGTCCGGGCAAGTTAAATAATAATACCCATGTCCGGTCAGGTTTGTTGTGTAGTAATTAGGAATTATTGTAATTTTGCGGCTCATTAAAAGAACGTTTAACTAAAAACATAAATCCATGAGTGTAGAAGTAGCAATGAAATACAAAGTAAAAGATATAGAGCTGGCAGAGTGGGGTAGAAAAGAAATTGAATTAGCAGAAGCGGAAATGCCCGGTTTGATGGCGATCAGAAAGGAATATAGTTCTCAGCAACCCTTGAAGGGTGCAAGAATAGCAGGGTGTCTTCACATGACGATACAAACTGCTGTCCTGATGGAAACTCTGATTGAGTTAGGTGCAGAGATAAGATGGTCATCCTGTAATATTTTCTCAACGCAGGATCGAGCGGCCGCAGCTATGGCTGAAAGAGATATTCCCATTTTTGCCTGGAAAGGTGAAACCTTAGAGGAATATGACTGGTGTATCGAACAAACCATATTCTTTGGTGAGGATGATACGGAACCTTTGAACATGATACTGGATGATGGTGGTGACCTGACTAACATTGTTTTGGATAAATATCCCGATCTGGTTAAAGGCATCAATGGTATTAGTGAGGAAACTACAACCGGAGTACATATCTTATATGAAAGACAGAAAAAAGGAACATTGCCTCTGCCTGTTATTAATGTAAATGATTCTGTGACCAAATCTAAGTTTGATAATAAATATGGTTGCCGTGAATCATTGGTTGACGCGATCAGAAGAGCTACAGATGTGATGATCGCAGGTAAGGTGGCTGTCGTTGCCGGTTATGGTGATGTGGGAAAAGGTTCAACACAATCTTTGAGAGGAGCAGGTGCCAGGGTGATAGTAACCGAGATCGATCCTATCTGTGCTTTGCAAGCATCCATGGAAGGATTTCCGGTTATGACCATGGAAGAAGCTGCGCCTCAGGCAGATATCATAGTGACCGCTACAGGTTGTAAAGATGTCGTAACTGAAGAGCATTTCAAATCTATGAAGGATAAAGCGATCGTTTGTAATATTGGCCACTTCGACCATGAGATCGATGTAAACTGGTTACAGGAATATTGTGGCGATGACAACCATGTAAATCTTAAACCTCAGGTTGATATTTACACCGTGGATGGACATGATGTAATTTTATTGGCAGAAGGACGATTGGTTAACCTGGGTTGTGCCACAGGGCATCCGTCCTTTGTAATGTCTAACTCATTTTCCAACCAGGTATTGGCTCAAATTGAGTTATGGACCAATAATGATAAGTATGAAAACAAGGTTTACACCTTGCCAAAAGAACTGGATGAAAAGGTTGCGGCATTGCATTTGGATAAACTAGGAGTAAAATTAACCAAACTTACCCCGGAACAATCCGAATATATCAATGTTCCTGTTGATGGGCCGTTCAAGCCTGACTATTATAGGTATTAAAAATAAAAAGTCCCGCTTTTGACAAGATCCGGGACTTTTCTTTTTATCTCGAAGAGCTCATATCTGATAAATCACTCAACAACTGTTCGAGTTTATAAATTCTCGATTCCTGTTCCTTTAGCTCCGCCTTAAGATCTTCCATTTCTCTTGTTCTCTTCTCCAACGCTTTAATAGCGATCATATTGATCCCATCTATATCAACTGTGTTGATAGTCAGATCATCTTCACCTAAACCAAAAGCAGCACGAAAATCCTGTGCAAAGGGTCCAATATGACGAATCGAATCATCCTGAGATTTATAGTTCCAGCTGTTGATCTCCATGCCGGCAATTTTCTGCAGTACCCATTCTGGATCTTCCAGAATGAAATTTTCCTTTTTCTTTTTATCGGAGATACTGGACCAGGAACTACCTCCGGAAGATAAACTAACCCCGGCTGACATGGCTGTATTAGAATAGATCTTTGCACCACCACCTGCTCTGACAAGGAATTGATTAATGGCTGACGCGTTGGCCGAGGTGGCGCTACCGGAGCCATCTGCTATCACTACGGCGCCGGCATATCCGTTGCAGGAAGCGTTTCTTCCGATCACGATTCCATAAGAGCCATCTGCGTTAGAACTATTACCAATAACTATGGCATGAGAAGCGTCAGCAGTATCGTTTTTTCCTATCGCGATAGAATTTCCTTTTAAGGCCTTGTTAGAGCCGCCAATAGCGACAGCCTCCGTAGAAGAAGCAGTGTTACCTCGTCCAAGCGTAACGGCATAGGAGCCACTGGAAGTGTTGCCGCTGCCTATAGAGACTGATGTGCCCCCGCTGCTAACATTACTAGCACCGGCAGAAAAGGATTGATGGCCTGTAGCTTGACAGAGAAACCCTAATGCAACGGAAGCATTGCCTGAAGCGGTGCATCTGTCTCCGGCGGCAAAAGCAAATGAATAATCTGCCTTACAGTTACTGCCGAAACAAGTGGTGTAGGTAGCCATGCTGTCTACATCCCAATTTGTGTTCGAACATCTCCCCGCTCTGAACGCACCAAGTGATTTATCATAAAAGAATCTGTTATCATGGTTTACGTCTGCATCATCGTCAAGCTGAGGAGAACCAAACACGAAATCGTCACTGGCATAGGTGCCACCGCCATTGTTAGTCACACCGGTGGATGTTTGAAAAGCCCCAAGAGCTGTAGGGTCGGCCCAGGAGCCAATACCACTCGCATCTGACTTTAGCACGTAACCGTTTGTTGGACTGGTAGTCATTTTGATACCCGGCACGCTGATATCGTTACTAAAATCAAATTCATCTCCTGCATTATCCCATTTAATCGATTCCAGAGATTGGTCGAAGTAGACATAATCATCATCTGCTCCTGAACTTTCTCCAATTTTTAAGTCATCCTGGACGTTCAGGTCATCACTGATGTCGAATTCGCCATTGGTGTTATCCCATTTGATTGATTCGGAATTTTGGTCGAAGTAAAGATAATCATCGTCAGAGGTTGAACCGTATCCAATCTGCAAATTACCTTCAAGTCTGCCCGAGATTTGAGAAGCCGGATCAAGAAAGTAGGTGATATTATTCGCATCTTTAAAAATATTAGCACGGATATTTCCGGAGACATGTAGTCTGTCATAAGGAACGGTAGTGCCAATTCCGACACTATCATTTATTGCCACCACGCGGTTGGCAGTATCGCTCCAAGCACCACTGATCTGTGTCCAGGCGGCATCATAAAAATACAGCCGGTCCAGATCCGTGTCAAACACCAAAAGCCCGTTGGCCGGGCCAGCTATAGCATTTCTTTGGGCCGAAGTCATGCGTGGGATCAATAACCCCAACGTCGTTGAAGTTATTTCCATGACCGCGGAAGTGTCCACGGAAATGGTATTAAAACCAAATTGAGATTGGGCGTTGGCCAATGATGAGTTAGTTAATAATAACACCGAACAAATCAATAGGCTAAGGATGATGTGTCTAATTATATTCATTATGACTGTTGTTTATAGTACGTTAATTATTTGCTCTTTCATTCATTAATTGATGAACCAAAAGTTCAAGTTCAGTTACTCTTGATTGCATGTTTGCCAACTCGTTGGTTCTCTTTTCAAGCGCCTGAATAGCGATCATATTAATGCCGTCTATGTCAACCGTGTTGATGGTCACATCATCCTCACCCAAGCCAAAAGCAGCACGAAAGTCCTGTGCAAACGGGCCGATATGCCTGATCGAGTCATCCTGTGATTTATAATTCCAACTGTTGATCTCCATGTTGGCAATTTTTTGAAGGACCAATTCAGGATCTTCCACGATGAAATTTTCCTTTTTGTTTTTATCTGATATACTGGACCAGGAACCTCCTCCGGATGCCAAAGATACACCTGCACTTAAGGCGGTATTTGAATATATTTTAGTGCCACCACTCGCTCGAATCATTAACTGGTAATCTGTATCTGCGTCGAGATAGCCATTATAGCCATCCGCTATTACTATACTGCCGATTTTCTTGTTTGTTCGGGCCTTTCTTCCTAATGCAAGGCAATAGGATGTATCCACTTTTGAAAGGTAGCCTATCACTGTTGAATAATCGCCGCTTGCGGTATTGAGAGTACCTATAGCAAATGAGCGTTGAGCACTTGCGGTATTGTTGTTCCCTAGCGCTACGCTAGACGTTGCGGTAGCATTGTTCTGAAAACCTATTGCTATTGAATTCGATCCAGACGCGGTGGTAAATTGACCTGCCGCAAACGCACGATCTCCACTTGCTTCAGTTCCATCTCCAAGTGCAGTTGATACATTTCCTGACGCTATTGTATTCGAGCCAAATGCTACGGAGTACAATCCTGAATTAACTGCATCCCATTCTGTGGTAGTTACTGCCCCGGCCCTGAAGGCCCCTGTTGATTTATCAAAGAAAAACCTGAAGTCGTGGTTTACATCTCCATCGTCATCCAATTGAGAGGATCCAAATACAAAATCATCTGTAGCCAGGGTACCTCCGGAATTTGAAGTTACATTGGTGGCAGTTGAAAAAGTTCGAGCCTGCCAGGTTCCAATTCCAGTAGCATCTGACGTCAGGACATATCCATCAGTCGGACTTGTTGTTATGGTAATCCCCGTAGTATTGATATTATTGCTAAAATCAAACTCGTCGCCGGTATTATCCCATTTAATAGACTGGCCGTTTTGATCAAAATAGAGGTAATCGTCATCAGAAGCTGAGCCAAATCCTATTTGAAGATTTCCTTCCAGACGACCCGAAGTTGCAGAACCCGGATCCAGGTAATAGGTAGAATTATTTGCATCGTAATATATATTCGCTCGAATATTTCCGGACACATGCAATCTATCAAAGGGAGTTGTAACACCGATTCCTACGCTATCACTTATTGTCACCACCCGGTTGGCGGTATCTCTCCATGCACCACTGATCTGGAGCCAGGCGGCATCATAAAAATAAAGCCGGTCGAGATCTGTGTCAAACACCAGTAGCCCATTGGCAGGGCTACTAATCGCATCACGTTGTGCTGTAGTCATGCGCGGGATCAACAATCCTTTTGTAGTTGAGGTCATTTCCATCACGGCAGACGTGTGCACCGAAGTTGTGTTGAAGCCAAATTGGGATTGGGAGTGGGAATTAATTGCCAAAAACGATAGCATCACGAAAAATAATCCGGATACAATATTCATGTTTAACTTTCTCATATAGGATAGGTTTAAAACTGTTTGTTATAAATAGCTGAAAATCAATAACTTGTGTTAAAATTTCGAAGGTCTTTAAATGCATAGTGCAAATATCATCAAATTAATACTTTTGTGTATCACTCGTAGGGGTGATTTTGAATAATTCCAGATATTTGCTGCATCTTGAGCACAAAATTAGAAATTAATTTTCAATTTTGTTAAGCCGTTAAAAATGAGATAATGACAAGACTTAGTGTCAATATTAACAAGGTGGCTTTGATCAGAAATGCTAGGGGAGGAGCTAAACCAGATCTAAAGCAGATCGCACTGGATCTTGAAAAGTTTGGTGCTCAGGGTATAACCGTCCATCCAAGGCCCGATCAACGGCATATTCGCTATGATGACGTGAGGGAATTGTATCCTGTGCTCAGCACAGAGTTTAATATTGAAGGCAATCCGGATAAGAAATGGTTGGAAATTGTCAAGGAAGCCAAACCTGCGCAAGCGACCTTAGTACCCGATGATCCTGACCAATTAACTTCAGATCATGGTTGGGATACGATCGCTAACGAATCTTTTTTGAAGGATACTATCCAGGAATTGAAAGAATCGGGATGCAGGGTGGCGTTGTTCATTGATCCAATTGAGCAATTCATTGAAAGGGCGAAGAAGGTGGGTGCGGATAGAGTGGAGCTATATACCGGCCCCTATGCTAAAATTTTTAGTTCAGATAAACAGAAAGCCATTCAACCTTTCATCCAAGCGGCAAAATTTGCAAAAGATATCGGCCTCGACCTGAATGCAGGGCATGACCTTGATTTGATAAATCTAAGGTATTTCAAAGAGCATATTCCCGGACTGGATGAAGTATCCATCGGGCATGCATTGATCAGCGATTCTCTTTATTTCGGATTAGAGAAGACGGTCGGGATGTATTTGAAGGAGTTGAAAGAGTGAGAGTGAATGTGCCCGCTTTCTCCGCCAACCGGCGGATATGGTGGGTAAAAGTATGAGGACGGTATACACCGATAGAGCATGAAAAACCATGGCTTTTCTTTTGCACCGCGGTTAAATAATTTTAACGTGGAGGAGAGATGCTAAAGAACGATCAACTTCTCAAAATAATTATCATCCCCGGCCCGGATCCAAATAAAATACATTCCTTCGGGTATGCTCTCTTCGAGACTCAGAGATAAGGTTTGATGCCCTCCCGATCGGTATTCTGACATCAAGGTCTGAACCTGCTGTCCTTGGAGATTCATGAGATTAATCGTGATATTTCCACCCTTGTTTGTTCTAAAGTCTAAAAAGATATTGCCGTTGGAAGGATTTGGATAAAGATTATATTGAAAATCAAATTCGATGTTAGCAATAAAAGTAAGTGCACTTGTATCTTCCTGGATCAGCAGGTTAGAAGTATAGATCACATCACCTGTTTTAGTGCCATTATTATTGGCTGCATTGAACGCTGCGTACATGGTCACGTTACCGGATCCTAACGTTGGAGCCACCCATTCCACCGTCCATGCCGCTGAGTCGACAGAATTTGTACCAAGGGTAGTATGGGTTGTATATTTACCGGCATCTCTTATTTGTGATTTACTATCTAAGGTTGTAAACGAACCCATCTGATTACCCATTCCATCCTGCGGACTGCCCATATATCCGAATCTGCTCTTTCCGCCGGCGATCACTTTGAAAGTAATATTGTATGTGCTATCGGCCCGGTATCCTTTAGAAGGTACATTGGAGGTAATCCACCCATTTTGCAATGGTGCTGAGCCACCATGACAAGTACTAATAGCACAAGTACGTGCCGAAAAATCATTTGGTGCGCCGGCATGACCTGAAGGTGCCCCTGCCTTATAAGTG
>JACZTA010000147.1 GCA_022573915.1 Bacteroidota bacterium
ATAAAAAACCGAAAGCAAAACCGGCAATGGGATCACGATTTTTTGACAGCGATGTGGAAGCACCGATGGTACCCCATAGAATAGAAAAAAGGACGAAGCCTATGAGAAATTCGATCACAGATCAATTCGGTTGTTTATCCAGCTCATTAAGGACTCTCTTGGGGAGCTTGGATTTGATCATTTCATAAGATTGCGTGATATAATGTTCCCATTCTTTTTGATTCCAACGATTTGGATCCCTGACTAAAATCCATTTATTCCGTGCAGCATAAGGTGCAGGAATAATTCCATCGGTTTCTGAAAGCTCTTCAAACTCTTCATCTCTTACCTTTAGGGAAACACCAAACTCACCCTCCAACCCGGTGGAACAAAATATTTTTTTTACGATCGTAAAGCAAAGGTCATTTCCCCACTTGAGATCCTCTTCGGCGTGGGGTAGGGAGAGACAAAATGTTCTGAGGGATTCGATGTCCATTCTCCAATGTTTATCCGCTATATTTTTTCAAATACCAACCTATAATGATCCAAAATCTCCTTTTCAAAACAAACCCTGTTCGGACTTATTCTCAGCAACGCCAGTAAATGCCTAAAATCTTTGTTTGTAATGTATTTAGGAATTAGAGAAAGATACAATAAGTACTTTTTCACATCGAACTTCTTAAACCTCTTATTCCATTGTTTGATCGTTTCAATATAATCTATCCTTCCACTACTCTTTGAAATTAATTTAAAATGGGGTTCGGCGGTTTTTATAACCATTTCGGGGCCGTCGGGGAGCCACGAACCGGGGAATTCTTGTGCCATTAATGCGCACACATGAGCCGCTGATCCTTTCGTAGCATTTATGTCAAAATCTGAATAATCGATCATGTTCTTACTATAAGTCATCGTTTGCATATAATATCTTCCGCCGCGGGGTAATAGATCGTTAATTGTTCGAAAAAAATCCTTGTATATTTTTTCCTGTTTACCATCTTTCCACTCTTCAATGGAACAGAAATGTTCTAATCCACCAATACAGGTGATGGCATCAAACATTCCAAAGTCTTCAGGTTTCACATACCGACAGTCTTTCACTATTACATTCAGCCCCTTTTTTTGACATGCTTCCGCTTGCCCATCCGATAAGGTTAAACCGATACTAATCGCTTCTCTTTCTGTAGTGACGTATCGAGAAAAAGGCCCCCACCCACAGGCCATGTCCAGCACTTTGGTTCCTTTGCGAACATTAATACTATCCGCAATAAACTGGTGTTTTGCTCTTTGAGCTTCCTCCAACGACATTGAAAAATCACCATCATATTTGGCGCCGCTGTAATCTCCCGTTTCGCCCATACTCAAGCGGAATATTTTATCAATGGTCGTATAGATGAAATCTAAATCGTTTTTTTCTGCCATTTTACTATTTCATTATTGCAACTCGCAACAAGGTAATAAATCTGTAATTGACATAAGGCTGATAAAAGGGGAGATCATCAAACGCGATTGACAAGTGCTGGAATGTATTCGATTTCTCAACTATTACATTAAAATTTTCTGCGTTCTTTGCGCCTTCGCGTGCAATTACTTCACGCCAGGCGCAGAGTTGCAAAGGGTTTTTATGTTGGCAACATTGAACATTAGACTTTGGACTTTTTACCCTATTCAACAACTCTTGCGACCGTGAAGGATTGCAACGTAAGGTACCGGCTTACTTCCTACTCTTACTAAATCCTATTGTCACACCCTCCTCACTTTTAGTCATCATAAAATAAGTTAACGTGATGGAAGTACTGGGCAAATGCCATTCGTAATTATCCAGGATAGGAGTTTTGGTCACCTTTGGTTCGCCATATTTCTCCGTTAAAGAGGCAACAACAGTTTCAAGATCCTTGTTATATACACCAATATTCACTCCATGAAACTTGTCCTTTTTAAACCCATACGTCATAGTATGCGCTACAACACCTTCAAAATTATAGTCGTTGTCCTTCATGTCATAACCTTTTACACCGGGTGTTTTATTCTTTGACGGAGTTAATTTTTCTGAAATTTCTTCGAAGGGAGTTCCCCATTCGATTCCTCTAAAACCGGTTAAATCGGTTTGGCTGTATAATAAGCCTGTTGATAATGCGAAAATGATCAATAACGCGATTGCTCTCATTTGAATAAGTTTATGGTGTTAGCAAAGTGAATTTTTCTAAACGAAATTTACAAAAAATTACATGTGAACTAAAAACTCCTTGCGTTCTTTGCAGTTATTCATTCAAACTTTTAACCGCAAGGAGCGCGAAGTTTACGCAAGGGTCGCAAAGAGGTTACAATTATCAATTATTAATTTATCTCACGCTAATTTCGATATCTTCCAAAACCCGTCCGACCGGATAAAGATTATGCGAATTCTCATAGTAATCGGAGTGGCGATAGATAAAAAGTAATTGCGCCGAGGGCGAATCGGCAAATTCCGCATCCGAGGCTTTTTTCTCTTCAAATTCCTGCCGGAGTTTGGCATCAGTCTTTAGAAGATCAGCAGCGATCTCCTCAAAGGCATAAGAGGAATACCATTCCTTCTGCTGTAAAACATTATCGAAGAAATTCCAATTGAAATAGGAGTCGGTGGCTTCCGGTTCGAGGCATTCGATAATATAACGGTTCGTCACCTGATCGGTGAAAATGACAAAGTCCCCTTCATTGAACGTCACCGTTCTTATTTCCTTTAATACAGAGGTGTTGGAATGTGGGTAATGACTCTCGTAAGGTCTTTTCGAAGTTTTATATTGATCTAGTATATAAACCTCTACTTCCAATTTCATATCTCCGGCTAACACGTCAATGTCCACGTTATTGATGAATAAGAGATCCACCACATTTGCGTAAGCTTGGGGAATAATATATGCGTAGGGTTTGTCTACAGCCTTTACCACTTTATAGGAATTGTAAAATGGAATCTCTTTGGTCCATGGTTTCGAACGATCGTAGGTTAGCCGTTCGGTACCGGTCACTGCAGATGGTTTTCGAACAGCCGCGTAACCTTTGAATTTTATGGTTTTATATTCTTCAGGGTTAAATTTCCAGACTAATCCGAAACTGGTCTTGGTAGCGCAATCTTCCATTGCGGCAGCACGGGCAATCGCGATCTTCTCAAAATCCTTGTTCACCACTTTAATAGTAGTAACAAGAAAATCATAAGTAGCTTTTACCCTTTCATTAAAAGGTTTGAACATATGAGTTTCGGTAATAAATCCAATCGTATTGAAAAGGGTAGTGTAACCTGAAGCATACCGGGGTGTTTCTAAAAACGCTATAATACCTGAATCGGGCGTCTGTCGATAGGGTTGAACATACGGGATCATTTCGTTCTTCTTGGACTTCATATCCTCATTCATAAATGGCAGCATCTCATTTTCCAGATATTCACTTAAATGCTTGTTGAGTTTATCCTTTTGAGTAGAGATATAGGTCATTACATAAGGATAGTCAGCACCATTCGATGTGTGCGTATCCACGAACACATCAGGATTCCATTCATGAAATATTCGTGTGAAGGTTCTGGCATTCTCTGAGTCACATTTTATAAAATCACGGTTCAAATCCAGGTTCTTTGCATTACCCCTGAAACCGTATTCTTCCGGACCATTCTGATTTGCTCTACTGCAACATCCCCTGTTTAAGGCACCACCAATATTATAGATCGGGATAATCAATACGATAACATTATCCAGGTACGAGGTCAGTCGTTTGATCTGAAGAAGATCCCTTGCCAGCATCATGCTGGCATCAATTCCTTCAGGTTCTCCGGGATGAATACCATTATTGATAAGTATGATCCGCTTGTTCTCCTCGGCCGCTTTATCCGGGTTGAATATCCTGTCCTTCGAAACGATAACCAGATGCAATGGTTTGCCTATGTCCGTAATGCCATACTCCCTGATAGAAACCTCGGGATACATCTTCGCCAACTTTTTATAATAGTCGATTGCGTCCTCATAAGTACTGGTCTGATTGCCGTCACCGAGCTCATGAGGGGTGATAGGATCCGGATTTTTTATAGTCCAGCCTAAAAGTAGAAAACTAGATACGAGCAATACCTTGAACATGGAAAAGCTAAAGTAATTAAAATTCGTATTTTATGCATTTCCGGAAACCCACTCATTTCATGAATTTCGATTTCGACTTCTTTGCCATCTTCCTGGTTATTGCTTTAGCTTGGCTGGTACCGATGGCTATCTCGATGATCCGGGTCATCAAGATACCGGCGGTGGTTTTCGAGATGATTGTTGGCTTCATTATTGGGCGCAATGTTTTGAATTGGCTTCCACAGGAGTCTTACATGGAGTTTCTTGGGCTCACCGGATTCATCTTTCTTATGTTCTTGAGCGGGCTCGAATGTGATGTAAATCACATTATAAATACTCTTCCGAGGAGGAAACTTACTGTTTCCAGATTTTTCTCTAATCCGCTTTTAGTAGGCATTGCTTTATTTGTCGGAACATTGAGTCTTGCCTATACAGGGGCTTACTTACTTTCATCTCTGGTGCCAATCCATAATATCTGGTTTTTCGCCTTGATCATATCCACATCTTCAATTGGAGTGATCCTTCCGGTTCTCAAGGAGCGAGCTGAGATCTCAGGGCGATACGGACAAATGATCGTGCTTGGTGCAGTGGTGGCCGATATAATAAGTATCATCCTGTTCACGATAACAGCTTCTGGCATAAAGCACGGGTTCGATTATAAGGTTTTCCTAATCCTATTGTTGTTTCTGGCATTCTACATCTCTTATTATGCAGGCCGGTGGTTGATGAGGATCTCCTTTTTTAAACGGGTCTTATACCAGCTCTCTCATGCCGCTGCACAGATCAAGGTGAGAGGCACGATGGCATTGATATTTGCCTTCCTGGTGATTTCCCAAATGGTGGATGCGGAAGTGATCATTGGTGCCTTCCTCGCCGGGTTACTGCTTTCCATTTTCATGCCCAAGGAGAGATCAATTCTGCTGGTTAAACTGGATGGGATGGGTTATGGATTTTTCATTCCGATCTTCTTCATCATGGTTGGAGCCAATCTCGATTTGAGTGCGCTTCAAGAATTCGATAATTCATTTATGTTCCTGGGTGCATTGCTGGTCACTCTGTATGCTGTGAAAATTATTCCTGCGCTTTTGTGGACTCGTTTGTTCGGATTGAGAAAAGCGATCTCAGCGGGCTTCCTAATTTCCTCCAGGCTCAGCCTGATTATTGCCGCTTCACAAATCGGATTAAAACTGAATATTATTGATCCCGCCACAAATGCGGCGTTCATAATTATGGCGGTGGTCACTTGTTTATTGTCACCTTTGATTTACGCGCAGCTAAATCCCCTTGCTCTGGTTCGAAGAGAAAAGACAATTGTTATTGGTGGAACAGAAGTAGCGGAGTTACTTGCGCGAAGAATGAAACTGCATGGCAAGTCGGTTGTAATTGTAGAAGGCAGCGAAGAACGGTTTCTCGAATTGCAACGAGACGGGTTGGAGGTCTTTTTTGGTAATGCCGCAGATAAGTCCATTTATGAAACGCTGGTATTGGAGCCTCAGAACTATGTTGTAGTGCTAACCGGATCGGACATTCGAAACCTGAGAATTTCTGAAATGCTAAGAAACGAGTTGAATCATGAGAAAGTGATTACGATGGCCGACAAGGATAAGAATGTCAACTTACTCGAAAATCTGGATGTCGATAAACTGGATAAGACGCAGACCATTGCCACCTCAATTGAAAACTTAATCTTCCGACCGACCACTTACCATGCGGTATTTGAAAGCTTTGAAGCTTTCCGTGTAGAGGATATTGAGGTTGTTAATTTCAATGTGGATGGAATCCTGGTAA
Source organism: Bacteroidota bacterium (assembly GCA_022573915.1). Taxonomy (GTDB): domain Bacteria; phylum Bacteroidota; class Bacteroidia; order Chitinophagales; family JACZTA01; genus JACZTA01. The sequence goes on from JACZTA010000147.1 coordinate 5,844, forward strand.
AAGATATTCCCTTTCATCAGGACGGTTCACTGATGTTGGTGAAACGGGGGCATGAGATGCATATTCCCCATGGAAATACCTATATCAAGGTAGGCGACGTGGTTACCGTATTCGGAAATGACACTGCCCTGCAGGATTTCAGGAATAAATTCACTTGATCATAATTCTGAAGCGATAGGGTAATTTCGCGTCCTTGCCGGCATAACTTACATTAATTCTTGGACCGGCCAGGATCTCATGCTTAGAGATCTTCGTACCCCGATCTTCAATCCAAATTTTATTTTCGGTGAGATCAGTTCCTGTAAGTTCAGTTGTGATGGCCAGGCCTTGACTTAGTTTCCCCGGGCCAATAAAATTATTACCGACCGCGATCTTCTTCCGTCGACGTAACATCAGATCGATCCGGTGCGTCGGTTCGATTGCCCTGATCAATACTGCATGAGGAATGTCTGTAACATTAGTGATCACGTTAAACAAATGATACATCCCATAGCATAAATAAACGTATGCAAATCCGCCATTTCCATACATGATCCCGGTTCTTTTACTTCGCAAACCGCCATAGGCATGAGAAGCTTTATCAGTCACCCCTGCATACGCTTCTGTTTCCGTGATGATACCTCCTGCCGTACTGCCGTTTATCTTCGTCATGAGATATTTACCCAGCAGCTCTTTTGCAATTATTACGACATCTCGCCGCGTATAAAATGACCGTGGTAGTTTCGGCATTTGAATTAATATTTCAAGAAATAAAGTAATTTTGTGCCCCGCATCACAAAATAAAGGAATTATGGACAAGGAATTATTGACAACAGAGATAGAGCATTTTAATATCAAGACTTTCAATGCTGTGGACATGGTCGACCAGTTTTCGAAGATGGCGATTCAATCCAGGAACCTGGCTGTGGCTGCGAAGATCTATGAAGAAATGCTGCTGGACACCAACAATACCGTCATCCTCACCCTCGCCGGCTCGCTTTTTAGCGCAGGGCTGAAACAGGTCGTGATCGATATGATGGAAAATACGATGGTAGATGTGATCGTCTCGACAGGCGCTAATATTGTCGATCAGGATTTTTTTGAAGGGTTGGGTTTCAAACATTATCGAGGTGATGCAAAAGCGGATGATGATGAATTGTTCAAAAAAGGCATAGACAGGATCTATGATACTTATATCAGCGAAGATGAACTGAGGGTATGCGATGAAACCATTAAGAAAATTGCGGCTTATCTTGAACCGCGTCCATATTCGTCGAGAGAATTCATTTACGAAATGGGAAGGCATCTATCCGATCAAAACCCAGCAACGAAATCAGTAGTCCAAACTGCGTTTGAAAAAGACATTCCAATATTTGTTCCTGCCTTCTCCGATTGCAGTGCAGGGTTCGGATTGGTGGCGCATCAATGGGAGCGAAAGGATCTGCCAAAGGTGAGCATCGATTCCGTTAAAGATTTTCTCGAGCTTACGCAGATCAAGATTAATTCAAACGACACCGGTTTATTCATGATTGGTGGGGGAGTACCTAAGAACTTCGCGCAGGATATCGTGGTCTCTGCAGAACTCCTGGGCGAGGAAGTGAAGCTGCATAAATATGCTATCCAGGTCACTGTCGCCGATGAACGGGATGGTGCATTATCCGGGTCGACGCTTAAGGAAGCTCACTCCTGGGGTAAGGTAAGCGAAGAAAATGAAGCTATGGTATTCTGTGAGGCGACGGTTGGTGTTCCGATCATAGCTAGTTATGCCTATCATAAAGGCGCCTGGAAGGATAGGAGTGAAAGAAGATTGAATAAATTGTTTGAGAAAAAAGAAACAATAAGCTCATGATCCCTAAGGAGATGTTTTTTGTGAAAGGAGTGGGGGTCCATAAGGATAAACTGGGCTCATTTGAAATGGCCCTCAGGAAGGCGGGAATCGAAAAATATAATCTCATTCTTGTGTCGAGTATTTTTCCTCCTAATTGCAAGATCGTTACTGCCTCTAAAGGCTTAACCACCTTACAGCCCGGACAAATACTTCATTGCGTAATGGCAAAATCCGAGACACACGAACCGAATCGCTTGATCTCTGCGGCGATTGGTTTTGCTATTCCTAAAGACAAGAACCTTTATGGCTACTTATCGGAGCATCATTCACATGGAGAAAAAGGCAAGGTTGCCGCTGATTATGCGGAGGATCTTGCGGCATCTATGTTGGCTTCCACAATGGGTATCGAGTTCGATGTAGATAAAGCCTGGGACGAGCGCAAGCAGATTTATAAAACCAAGAAGCATATCTTCCAAACCAGAAGTATTTGTCAGTCTGCCGAAGGAGATAAGCTCGGCCTATGGACAACCGTCCTGGCAGCGGCGGTGTTGGTTGTTGAATAGAACATTTTGATTATTATAAAAGTGAACTCTGGCGCGCGCTTGCAGTGGCTGTTGCACAAGGTAGGTTTTAATGATAATTGAGTCTTTGCAATTTATCGAAGCCCATCAGATTAAATTCGTGATAGATTGCTTTTGCAAGCCGTAAAAGTCTTGTTTTTAATTTTATTAGGATTTCCTCAGAACTTTTGGTTTATTATCATTCTCCTCGTAGCGTCGAAGCTACGGAGCAATATAGAAGTTAGCTTGTAGCTAACACTCTTAGCTTGAATTTTCTTTTACTTTCTAGCATTGTTCTTTTTGCTTCCGCCTGAGGCGGACAGGCTCCAAAAAGAACCAAAAAATTCATTCGCCAGCTGGCGGACAAAAAACATCCCGGCTACTTTTATTCCGCAATCGGAATAAAAAAGGCCGGATCGCTCTTCTCGAAGGTGCAAAAAACCAATTCATTTTTATTATACCCTGGTTCAAGTTTTCAAACTTGGACCTCTTCAAAATACCGTGTCGAATTTTCAATATTTGACAATCTAAACCTAGATCAGAACTTTTGGTTGATTATCTTTCCAACTTAAACAAGTAACCCATGCGATTTTTCGACGAGCTATATATTGGAGTGAGCGGATACCGTAAGGCACACGCGATGGTGTTCAAGGAGAGGATGTGGAAATATCTCCTCATACCCGGAATCATACATATTGCGCTGCTTGCCGCAACCGTATTTGGGGCTTGGTATTTGGCGGTAGATATCAGTGATTGGCTGATGTCAAAACTCTCAGGACTGTTCAGCTTCTCATTCTGGCCGGCACTGGAAAGAATAACGGAGATGTTTCTGAGATTCCTGGTTGGGGTAATGATAATCCTGCTCTACCTCACCACTTATAAATATATTATCCTCATGATCATGGCTCCCGTGTTTGCCTATCTCTCCGAAGTTACCCAGCAGAGATTAACGGGACAGGAATATCCGTTCAACGCGAAGCAGATGTTAAACGATATTATCCGGGGGATCTTAATAAATCTAAGAAACCTGGTTCTTGAAATATTTTGGATCATAAGCATTTTTGTTTTTTCCTTCATCCCAATCATAGGATTACTGGGGCCGTTTATATTGATCGTGGTACAAAGTTATTTTCTGGGTTTTTCCGTGATCGACTTTTATATGGAACGGGAGAGACTCTCCGTCAAACAAAGCGTCCGTTTCATGAGAAAACACAAGGGCTTTGCAATAGGAATTGGGATGGTATTTTATTTCTTACTCCTGATACCTGTTCTGGGCTGGTTCGCCACTCCAATATATTCTACCATCGCGGCCACCGTAGGCGCGAATAAACTGAGATCCAATGAGCTCCAAATCTGAAACTAATAATAACGGAAAGCTGTATTTAATTCCAACACTTTTGGGTGAATCCACTTCGGATATCATCTCAGAAACGACAAAGGAGATTCTGAATAAAACCGAAATATATATTGTGGAGAATGCAAAATCAGCCAGGCATTTTTTAAAGGAGATGGGACTCCAACCCAAACTGCCCTACCTGACAATGCACGAGTTGAACAAAAGAACAGATCCGTTGGACATGCTGAGTTTTCTGGATGCTAGCGATGAGAGTAAGA
>JACZTA010000148.1 GCA_022573915.1 Bacteroidota bacterium
CACCGTTGACCGACCAGTCGAATATCTCAACCGTCGCGTTGAACCCAAAAAAACCACCTACCATATACGCTGTGTCCAAAGACGGAAAGCTGATCGACTCGTAAGTCCAGGAAGTAGTCGAAGTAATGGTATTCCAACTGTTTCCACCATCCGTGGTTCTAAGAATGGTACCGGCTGAACCAATGACAAACCCGTTTTTATCATCGTGGAAATACACGTCCTCGAAGAAAGAGGTAGATCCAGAGCCTATAGCCGTCCATTGTGCGTTTGATTTGGTAAAACTAGAGCAAACCGTTAGTACAATAATAATGGTATACAATATATATGGTATAAAGTGGTTGGTTTTAATCATGATGGTATCAATAAAAGGTATACAATAATATATAGCACAAAACTAAGACTTTATTCTATCAGGTATTGTTAAATATTTGCTAAAATTGATCACGCCGTTTTTAGCAGCTTTGAATACCACACTTATGACACGTGATGCAAGAAGCATGAGGTTCGCGAACATACTCTGTTGTTATCTAGGTGCGTAGCCAACACTAAAGTGCAGACCTAAAAAAACCACCTTACCCGCTTCTATTCCTCACTCCTGCTATTTTGAACCGTTTCTCTTGCTCCAAAATGGGATACACTTGCTAATTTATCGTTGACCGTATTCAAAAAAACGATAATTTAAGATGTGGCCTTGCTCCGCACGCTGGCGCTGAAGCTTTAGCGCTTTGCTGTGCGGAGCGCTACACAAAGCACAGTAGGCGCCCGAATCCGCCAGTTGGCGGATTCGGCGGAGAAGACGAGCGGGAGGATCGGCTCCCATTTATGGTACAATCAAACCACATCATAGCATGCACTTCAAAAGCAACATATATCGGCGCACCTTAAGTGGCAACAATTAGTAAAGCTAATTCAGATCTCGCACTTTGAACTTGGAACCTGGAATTTGTAATAAGATCGATTTATTGCCCTTTCCATACGTATGGTTTCGAAATTGTGACCAATTCATCCCTTTTTTCGATGAGTGTCAGGAGCGCCTTAGACGAGCACGCTGATCCTACCAGTAAAAGAGTAAGAAAATCTACTTTTTTAGTTTGTTTTTAGCTGGTCACTACCCCTATATTGTGGTCGTTTAAGCACTCTTTCCGTATAATATTGTGAATCAATTTAATCGGTGAGGGGATATTAGAAAATGAAAAGTATTTTATTTCTTCCGTTAATGAAAAATAGCTTAAGGTGTCAATTTAATGAGTGGATATACTACTTAAACTATTGATAATCAAAATGTTACGAATAATATATTTTATCTAATTATGTCAAAAATCTAATCACTTTTCCTTGAGTTTAAAGCACTTATGCTTTATTTTAGCTTCGATATTAAGAAAAATTATTATACATATCTATTTCTATCATAACCATAAAGAAATATTTTACTTACCGTAATATTGCGGGAACCATTAAACCATGGAGGAGAGCCTATGTAATACGCTTAGGTGAGTAGTTATTATTAACATTTATCTTACTTTATTTTTTTAACAGATTAAACATTAATAATTATGATTTACAAAAATGTTTGGAAACTATGTGTAACAATGTGCTTTCTTATGGCCTTTGTTGTCGTAGCAAACGCTCAAACAATTGATTGGAATCCGAATCCATCAGTAGATCCTGAAACGATCACGGATGCTGATGCGAAGCTGGATCTTTATAAAGAACTTGATCCATTCAATTATTTAGAGAGCGAAGATTTACGTGATTATATCTGGCAGTATATGAAGGACCAGGATCCGTTTTTTGCTTATGACACAGACTCTAAGATGGACATGTACAGAGAAACCAACCCGACAACGGGAATGGAGATGGCCGAAAAATTGGAAGAGTATATCACAATTTGGGGCATGGCCGGAGTACCAGGTTTCGTATTAACAGGTGACATGGAAGCTGACAAGGCCAGGTATCAGGTTGAAAAAGCCAAGTACATCCAGGATCACCCACAACAGTATGTAGATGGACCAAAGGGTACAACATCTAGTTCAAGTGCGACAGTGGTTACGGCATCGCCGACAACTACTACGCCACAATAATTTAATAACTTAAAAAATGAGAAACGTTATGAAAAAGCTATTAACTATATTGATGGTAGTTGCTCTGAGCTTCGTGAGTGTAAAATCTCAAGCCCAGTTAGGTTGCGGCTTATTTAGCGCTTGGAACTCTACCAATCTATATTTTGTCACATTCGGTGGAACACCACTATTTCTTTCAGGAACATGCGACATTGCATTCTTCCTGCCTGGTGTTTTACTCGCGGGTGACTTAATCAGATTTGATATTAATTGTGGAAACACATACAATTGGAATACATGTGCCGATACTTTTGATACAGTACTTAGAATTTATGAGTATATTTTCCCGTATCCCCTGATCACGTACCAGGATGATGCCTGTGGACCGGCATCGCCATTCTTCCAGTCTTCATTGACCTGGGAAGCAACGTATGACGGTCGGGTATGGATGAATGTTACTCGATGGACATGTGTTCCTGACTTTACGCCATATACATTATTCTTGTCTTGTTCTTCAACAGGACCTTGTGTACCTCTAGATAATGATGATGCTTGTGATGCCAGAGATCTCGGAACAATTGCTCCGTTTGCTAAGATCACAGATACATTCTCTAATCTGGGTGCAACTGTTGAACTAGGCGAACCTGTACCTCCAAATGGTGGCTGTTTCACCCAAACAACATGGTGTTTAGCAGTTCTTGATAATACTGTTTGGTTCAAATTCAGAGTTACGACTCCCGGTGGTCTTCGAATTCATAGTGGATTTGATGATTTCCCGTATGACACGCAGCTCGCTCTTTATGTAGGAGACGAATTTGACATTTTCGGTTTGCTTTGTTCATTTGACATCGTTGACTTTGGTTTCTTGAATCCACCTGCTTTCAGAGCTAATGATGATGGTGGTTTTGTATTTGCTTCATTGATCGAAGACTTCTGTACAGATTACAGTGGTTATCACTATATCCAAATTGATGGATGGGGTGGAACTACCGGTAATGGTAACATGTCAGTTGATCATTTAGGACCTTCAGGTGCTACTGATAATGATGATCCTGAAACAGCTACTAATCTTGGTGGTCTCAGTGCAGGTGGTAAACTCACAGGTACTTTTGATAATACTTGTGCTACACCAACCGGTATCGTTGCTCCTCCAAATGGTGGTTGTAATACAATGACTTCTTGGTGTTTAAGCGTCGTTGATAACGATGTTTGGTTTACTTTTAATTCAACCGAATCCGGTGACAGAAGACTAACTGTTTTCTCAGGATTCGATGATTTCCCATATGACACTCAATTAGCCCTTTATACATCAGACGATGCTGCCGACTATGGTTCATTTAGTTTGGTTGCAGCTAATGATGATGGTGGTTTTGTTGGTGCTTCTTTAATCAGTGGCAACAGAGCTCCTATGGTTTGTGAAGGTACTCCTGGCGGATCTTCCTATTACATCCGTGTTGATGGATGGGGTGGAGCGTTTGGCTCAGGTACCGTATCAGTTGAAGATATAGGTACAGCCATCGGTATTCCAACCAATGACTTCTGTTCAAGCGCTCTTGATATTGGTGCTGTTCCTGCCGTTGGTGATGGATCACTCACTGCTACATTCAATAATGAATGTGCGAGTTCTTCAGGTGTTGTTCCTCCAATCCAAAGTTGTTCAACGGGTTGGTGTGACTTCCCAACAAGAAGAGCCGATAACGACTTGTGGTTCTCATTCCAAGCAGGTGCAGAAGGTCTCATCGCTTTAGTAGAAGATGATCTTTCTGCCGGTCCTTTCTGGGATACGCAAGCAGCTATCTGGGACGATTGTAGCGGTACTTTCCGTGCAGCTAATGATAATAGAATCGGATCAGATGCTCAAATTTCAGCTTGCTCAGGTTTCACCGTAGGTGATACCTATTATCTCCAGGTTGACGGTTGGAGCTTCTCTTTCTTTGGAAGCAATATCATCAACAAGGGTCCTGGTATTATTACCATTACTTCAGTTGATCCTCCGGTAAATGATGATCCAGCAGGTGCTATTGATTTAACACCTCAGTATGATCTTGTAACCGGTGGAACAGGTTCTGACAATTTCAACAACGAGTGTGCAACTGTTACCAACAGTGCTCTCAGGCCTCCGGCAGGTAGCTGTAATAGCCAATCTACATGGTGTCTGAGTGTTGTTGATAATGACTTATGGTGGAAGAACACATCAGGCTGGACTGGTAAAGCAAGATACCATGCCGGTTTCGATGCATTCCCATATGACACTCAATTAGCAGTTTGGAGTGGTCCAAATGACGAAGACGCAACTAACGTTGCAGCTTCTAACTGGAACCTCGTAGCAGCTAATGATGATGGTGGTTTTATCTTTGCTTCAAGGATAAATGCTGGAACACAATGTCTCATTCCTCTGGTTGAATATTATATTCAGGTTGATGGTTGGGGCGGAACAACAGGTGATGGTAACCTATCAGTTACTGTTAGCGGTGTTCCTGTTGCAGCTGCTTGTACTAGCCTAAAAGACGAACCAGGTCCTTGTTATCAAATTTGTCACATACCTCCAGGGAATAGTGGTAAAGAACATAACAAAGGCTTGCCAGTTCCTTCATTTAAGGCACACTTATCTCATTTCCAAGCTCACATCGATTATACTGGTCCTTGTGTAGGCGGTCATCCTTGCGGATTCGCAAAAGATGCTGCTTCAGGTGATGTTGAATTAAGTGCAGAAGGCATGATGGATGTATATCCTAATCCTTTCTCTAGTTCAACAGCAATCACATTCACAGTTCCTGCAGATGAAGCTGGTAATGTTACTCTGGAAGTTTACAACTTGGCCGGTGTTAAAGTTGCTACATTATTCAACGATAAGGTTGAAGCTAATGTAGAATACACTGTTGAGTTTAATAGTGAAGATCTTCCAGCTGGTGTTTATATCAATAAATTGACTACTGAATCAGGTCATTTCTATTACAAACGAATGCTCTCTCATAAAGAGTAATCACTGTATAGATCTGATATATTTAGTATAGATTTATAAATCAAAACCCCGGAGTTAGCTTAGGCTGCTTCGGGGTTTTTTTTGTATTAGAATGAGAATGAGAATGAGAATGAGCGTTGGAGTTTCCTATCAAAGGATTTAAACTCAAATTCAGTCGCATTCCCATTCTCATTCTCTTTCCTTTTTCAATCCGTAGTCACAAAGTTAGCCTATCCCGCGACGTATGTTTTATGCTCATTTCCGACCCCCTTTTGCCCTGCAATTACTTGCAATCGCAGGGTTTTTATAGTATATTTGTATACAGATTGGTAAGTGTTATCCGGTCATTCCGGAACAAAAATTCTTCTTTGCCTAGGAATGATTGTCTGAGAGTTTGAGAAGCAACTCTGCTTGAAGTAGTATCATTTAATTTTTATAGGTCAACGAACTAATTAAGAACTGCAGTTTGTGCTCATTTGAGTTCAAACTTTTTGTGCTTTTAACGCTAAAAAAATCTACAATATGATAAGAATCCCTACAAGGTCTTTCACCGTTCTTATTCTCCTCTCAATTTGCCTGATATCTCAGCAAAGTTGTAATAATTCTTCAACTGAACCGGTGGTTGAAAATGAAGAGCAAGCTGTCCTTGTCGATCCCATATTTACGCTGCTGTCCTCAAGCTATACAAAGGTGAACTTCAAAAACACACTGGTAGAAGACGAGAACTTCCATTACTATAACTACGAATACATTTACAATGGAGCCGGAGTGGCAGTGGTCGATATAAATAATGATGGATTACCGGATCTATTCTTTACCGGTAATCAGGTGTCTAACCAGTTATATTTAAACAAAGGCAATCTCATCTTTGAGGAGATAACCAAGACTGCAGGAGTAGCGGCTCCTAATAGTTGGTGTACCGGAGTGACCACACTAGACATCAATAACGATGGTTTTCAGGATATTTATGTCTGCTGCTCCTTTAATGATGACAACCCCCAAAAAAGGGCAAATCTCCTTTTCATAAACAACGGAAATAACACTTTTGACGAAAAAGCCGCAGAGTATGGTATCGCCGACATCGGATATGCCACTCAGGCAACCTTTCTGGATTACGATAAAGACGGTGACCTGGATCTTTATGTAGGCAACCATCCAAGAGAATTTCATCCCACCATGTTGCAAAAGATTCAGAGAAGAGCATATCCGGATATTAAGGAGAGCGATAAATTATACAACAATCAAGGTAACGGTCACTTTGTAGATGTAACGGTGGAAGCCGGGATATTGAATTTTGGTTTCGCATTAAGCGTGGTAGCTAACGACATAAATCACGATGGATATACGGATATCTATGTCACTAATGATTATATCGAAGACGATTTCTTATATCTGAATAACGGCGATGGCACATTCCGGTTAGCTACTCATCAGGCATTCAAACACATATCCAATTTCGGAATGGGCGCTGACATCGCAGATTATAATAACGATGGGCTGGTCGATATCCTTGTGTTGGATATGATGGCCGAAGACAATTACAGGCAAAAGACCAATATGAGTGCCATGGAACCTGATATGTTCTGGTTCCTCGTTGATAATGGGTACCATCTGCAATATATGAGAAACACACTACAACTGAATAATGGTAATGGTAGCTTCAGTGAGATCGGACAGCTAGCCGGTATTCCTTTTTCAGACTGGAGTTGGGCACCGCTCTTTGCAGACTTCGATAATGATGGTTACAAGGACTTGATTATAACCAATGGGTATAGAAGAGATACAAGAAATAATGATTATTTGATCGCCTATAAGCAGAAAATGGATGATGCTGATGGAAATCTCGTTGTCAAGAATATAGATGAGCTACTCGACATGATGCCGGAAGTGCGTCTTTCTAACTATGCTTATTTGAACAATGGTGACCTTACATTCACAAATGTTTCAGAAGCTTGGGGCTTTGATGAACCAAGTTTTTCCTATGGTGCGGCAATCGGTGATCTGGACGGTGATGGCGATGTGGATGTAGTGATCAATAATACGCAGGATGAAGCTTTCATTTATAGAAATAACGCCAATGAGTTAAATGATAACAGTTATCTGAGGATCAAACTGGTAAGTGAGAATAACGGTTCCATTTTAAATACTAAGGTGACCCTGACTACCGAAGGATCAACCCAGTATCAGGAATTAACACTTACCCGAGGCTATGTTTCGGCTGTTGAGAATGTTCTGCATTTTGGATTAGGTGATAAAACAATTGTAGATCAAATTTCTATTGAATGGCCTGATGGAAAAATAGAAGTGATCAAAGAGGTTGAAATAAACCAAACTTTGGAAATTTTCTCCAGGAATGCTACAAAGTCTATCGGGAATTCAGTTGAGATCAAAGACTTGCTGTTTACCGACTTTACAGGATCTTCAGGAGTCGACTTCATACATAAAGAGAATGAGTACAACGATTATGATAAGGAAATTCTATTGCCGCATAAGATGTCTCAGTTTGGGCCTAATGTAGCGGTGGGTGATGTGAATAACGACGGATTACCTGACTTCTTTATTGGAGGTGCTTCATGGCAGACAGGATCGCTTTACCTGCAAAATCCTGATCAGTCTTTCACACGGACCGCCGACCAAGCATGGTTTAACGATAAAGTTCATGAAGATATTGGTGTATTGTTCTTCGATTGTGATAATGATGGAGATCTTGATCTCTATGTGGTAAGTGGCGGAAATGAATTCTCGAGCAAATCACAAATGTTGCAAGATAGATTATACTTGAATGACGGTGTGGGCAATTTCTCAAAATCTAGAGGAAGGTTACCAAAAATGTTGAGCAGTGGTGGAGGTTGTGTCATTTCAGGTGATTATGACGATGATGGTGATCTGGATCTGTTCATTGGTGGACGCGTGGTTCCATCGAAATATCCGTTCCCTCCCAGAAGCTATATCCTCAATAATAATAATGGTGTATTCTCAGACGTAACCAAAAGTATTGCCCCTGATCTAGCCAATATCGGTATGGTTACCTCTGCGGTATGGACCGATTATAATGAAGATAATACCCTGGACCTCATTGTGGTAGGAGAGTGGATGCCGGTGACGTTTTTTGAAAATATTAGATCCCAGGGCGGTACGTATTTTGAGAATAGAACGGAGGATTTGGGATTCTTAAATACGGTCGGATGGTGGAATAAAATTGTTGCAGCTGATTATGATAATGATGGTGACGAGGACTATATGGTTGGGAACCTCGGTTGGAATTATAAATACAAGGTTTCGACTAAGGAACCGTTGCATGTATACTGCTACGACTTCGATAAGTCCGGAAATGTAGATATCGTGTTGGGTTATTATAATGGAGGTACATGTTTTCCTGTAAGGGGAAGGGAATGTTCGTCGAATCAAATGCCTTTCATAAAACAGAAGTTTGAAAATTATGATTCATACGGGAAGGCCTCTATCGTTGAAGTTTATGGAGATGATCTTGATGAAGCTTTGCATTACGAAGCCACCTTATTTTCAAGTTGTTTTATTAAAAATGAGGGAAATCATAGGCTGTCAATCACCGCTTTACCTGTAGAAGCCCAGTTCTCCACCATTTACGGAATGATTCCTGAAGATTTCGATGGTGATGGAAATATGGATGTCTTGGTGGCAGGTAACTTTTATGTATCGGAAGTTGAAACCGGAAGAGCGGATGCAGGAATTGGATTATTCCTCAAAGGAGATGGACAGGGTAGCTTTAAATCTGTGATATCAATTGAGAGTGGGTTCTTCGCTCCCAATGATGTCAGAAGCCTGGCCCTGGTCGGAACGGCAAATAATAATGAATCTTTGATAATAATTGCAAATAATAATTCTAAAGTATCTGTGTTTAAATGGAATAAGAAACTTCCGACTGTAAATGAAAGTTTGGCACAGAGATAAAAGCAATAATATCATTTTATACATAACTGATAAATAAACAATAGAACATGGATCATAAATTTCAATCTTTTGTGGCGTGGTTATTAAGTTTAGTGATGGTAATCTTCATTCTATCCTCTTGTAATACAAGAGGAAATGAAGAAGCTGATGGCGATTCATCTGATAGTCAGTCCGGATCAGGTTTATATTTATTTGAACCTGTCAGCGATGAGCATTCAGGTATCAAATTCGTAAATTTCATTTGGGAAAACGAAGCGATTAATTTCTTTTCATATCCATATATGTATCATGGCGGAGGTGTAGCGATTGGGGATATTAATAATGATGGATTGGCAGATATTTATTTTAGCGGAAACATGGTACCTAATAAGCTTTACCTCAATAAAGGGAACTTGGTATTTGAGGATATAACAGACTCTGCCGGTGTCGCAGCACCTGAGGGATGGAGTTCAGGCGTGACCATGAATGATGTGAATAATGATGGGTATCTGGATATTTATGTATGCCGGACGTTTTCGATCCAGAATTCGATCATTAGGGAGAACCTCTTGTTTATCAATAATGGAGACTTGACATTTACCGAAAGAGGCGCGGAATATGGAATCAACGATATAAATTTTAGCACGCATGCTACATTTTTTGATTATGATAACGATGGTGATAATGATCTGTATGTTGTTAATCATCCGGTAAGGTTTGAGATTCTGGATCAAAAAAGATTTGATGATGCACTCGATCCGGATGAAATCGACAGGGATAGGCTATACAGAAATAATGGTGATGGTACATTTACAGACGTGGGAAAAGAAGCGGGTGTTAACCAATATGGATTTGGATTAAGGGTGACCATTTCA
>JACZTA010000149.1 GCA_022573915.1 Bacteroidota bacterium
GGACAGTCACCACCGCCTGGCCTTGTTGGACCTGATAGAAGACCGTCATGGAAAACGTTCTATGATCATTACCTCTCAGCTGCCCGTTGATAAATGGTATGAAGTAATCGGGGATAAAACGGTGGCCGATGCCATCATGGACCGCATCATTCACAATGCTCAGAGAATCCAATTAAAAGGCGAGTCGCTGCGTAAAAAAAGACCCCTAAACAATGAAGAAAATAATAAGAATTAATATGTAAATTTGTTAACCTATGATAGTCCGGGTAATGCTGATTTGGTCACTTCAAAAACACTGGTAAGTTTGCTCCGGAATTAGGTGGAAACTTTCACCGGAATCTCCAACTAGCAGCATCGACTAAATAGGTATTGAAATCATATCCCTATAAACCACTACAGGTTTCTAGGGATAAATATTTGCACTATATATGGTTCCTTTGACAATTCGCGAGACAAGTATCAGATTGGGCATAGGCCACTCTGGCTCTTGACCAACTTTAAGTTATTAATCTTTATTTTTAATGAACAAGAGAGACCAAATCAATAAAGGATAACTGAATATTAAGGATGAGTAGTAAAGCGGGGAATTATCAATTTAAATACATTGATGACGTTATTGGATCTAAGGATGATAGTTTTATTCGTGTTTTTTCAATGCTATGGGCCGACCACTTAAAGCAACTGCCCTATTTCTCAGATAATGCCCAACTCGTTTTCGGAGATAGATTTAGACCTATACTAGTATGCTGGGGATATATGGTCAGTATGCAAAGAGCAATTGATCTTGACGAGAAGAAGGAACTGGCTGAAATTGGAATTGCGGTGGAATTACTACATAAAGCTTCTGTAATGCTTGATGATCTGGTTGACCAAGACATCGCCCGAAGAGGAAACGAAACATTCCACGTAACCCATGGTCAAAGCAATGCGATCATGTTTTCAGTTTATTTGTTGAGTAGTGCTTTGCAGATGCTTTCAAAAAGCTTCATAAAACACAAGGTTGCCAAAAGAATATCCAATAAACATTATGATCTCATTTTTCAAACACTTGCAGAAATGTCTACAGGTGCACTCAAAGAGATAAACAACAACCACGAGAACCAATTATTGAAACTAGAAGAGGTAAGAGAGATCATCAATTTAGAAACCGTTTCATTGATAAAGAATAGTTTTCTATTGGGGTTTAGCTTGGGATCGGGTAGTCCTGACCTAGAGCGGCACATGGCAAAAGTGGGAAATTGTTGCGGTTACATTTTCCAGATATTGAATGATTTTGAACCATTTTGGGGAGAGAAAAAATACAACGAGTATAAGGGTGGAAATAATTGGGATATTAATAAATCACGGAAAAACATTGCTTTTGCATTTTTAATGGAAACCTTTACTCCAAAGGATCGAAATGCAATAACCAAGACTTTGTTTGACAATTCAGTTGGACAAGATGACAAGTATAAGATGGTAAAAGAAAAATTGATCGAATATGATGTTTTCAACCAGCTATGCGAGGATATTGCAGACATGGTTAGTTTAGTAGAGCAAACATTGGAAAAAGCAAAGCAAGAATTTACTGATCCGATGCTTTATTTAAATTTTAGGGTGTTCATCAAAAAAATATTCAATAAAGGAATAAAAAGACTCGATGATGAAAGCTATGCAAGACTCGTAACGATTTTTACCAAATGAAAGCCAGCTGTAAGTACAGGAGCGACAAATTTTGCATATTCTTTTTCATTAAAGGGATAATTGGGAGAACTGATCAATTCTCTCAGTAGCGGTAATAATGTTGTTTGTTGATCCAGGCTGTTTGTATTGATCTTTTTGTCTGCCCTCATCAATTTATAAAACTCTCTTGAGGACTTTTCTTTTAGTTGCGTGATAATTTTCTTGATGAAATATCTTTGTAACTGAAATAATAAAGGAATAGCAATAACGATTAAAACAAAAATGACTACCCAACTAAAAATAAATACGGGATTATTCACGGTGTGCAGCGATATAGTATAACCCAATATTGATTCATCAAGAATAACTTGAATATCATCAACAGGAATTAATAGCAGGTAAGCAAGGGTGTATAACATGCCTACAATTGAAAAATAGATCCCTTTACTTTTTCCTAACTTGGCTAGATCTTTGATCCATTCTGTTTCAGATGGAATGAGCCTGTTGAAATTGGTAATTCTTGTCTCTGAGATTTTATACAAGAATATAATTAGAATAAGGTATTGACTATAGCCAAGCATGCCGAGTGTAAGTGCTATCATCGTTAGGATGGTAGCATAGACCCCAATAGCATCAAATCCTATATACCGAATGGTGTAGAAATTGAAGAAATAAATGCAAAGGGTAGAAAATGTGAATATAAATGGCCAGATGGAATAGATCAGTTTTCTGTTCTTTCTAATTAAAACACTAAGCTTGACATCGCCAACTTTCACATTTTTTTCTATTTCCTCCAACTTCACCAAATATCCCTTGATCCCTTGTAGTGTGATGACAATTGCTGCTATCAAGCATAACATGATCCATATACCATTTCTATAATCATAGAAATACTCTAACACGGCACCCATGCTTGCCGCGATAAGAGCAATGTACATGTAACCCTTGTATGATACTTGGTCTAAACTTTCGTATAGCCACTTTGAAAATCGTCTGATGATCCTATTTAATTCTTTAAGCTTTCCCAATTGAAGGGTTTGAAAAATGGTTAATATTCAGTTATCCTTTATTCAGATAATGAAATATCATGCATTCTGAAACTCTTTCTAGGATGTTTTGCGATTAGAATCTGCTGCTGCTTTTGGCTGCTCACATGAGTATACAATTGAGTAGTTACGATTGAGCTGTGCCCTAGAAATTTCTGGATATACCTTATGTCAACATCCTCTTCCAACAGAAGGGTTGCAAATGTATGACGAAAAGTGTGGGGCGTGATATGCTTCGCAATCTTTGCTATTATTGAGTATTTCTTGATCATAAGTCTCACTGATTGGTCTGACAAACGATTACCAAGCCTATTAATAAAGAAGAATCCAGTATCTAGTATTTGAGCTCTAAATAATTCGAAGTACTCACGTAAAATGTTCAAAACCTCCGGGTCTACTACTTGAACAATACGCTCCTTGCTGCCTTTCCCTGTAACCTGAACTAGTCCTGAATCACGGTCAATATTCTGTTTCCCGAGGGTGCATAATTCAGACACTCTTATACCTGTTGCGAAGAGCAATTCCATCACTGTAATATCCCTTACAACCACAGCATATGCATAACTCTTCTTGTCTTTTGTCTTTAACTTCTCTATATAGGCTGATTTCAGTAAGCGTCTTATCTCCTGTTGATCCATAACTACGGGTAGCCGATGAGGTTCCTTTATCCTGATATTCATTTTTCGGAACGGATTTGCTGGAATGAGATCATCAAATTCCAAATAGCTGAACATAGCCTTTAGTGTTGCGATTTTCCTTTTCATTGATTTTGGACTGAACCCAGTCAACGTTCCAAGGTACTTTCGCAAAACCGTTTTGTCAATGAGCAGGATTGAGTGAGAATTTTCACTAAAATCGAGGGAGTTTGTGAATTGTTTCAGATCTGTCTGATAGGCTTGTAACGTTTTTGGACTAAGGTTCTTTTCAAATTCGCAATGAAACAGGAACTTGTCGATTACGGAATACACATTCTCTCCTTTGATTGAATTGAGTATCGCTTCGTTTTTTTGTGTCATAGTTTAATTGATTTTGGAGATGAAATAAAATCAATATTACTACGTATTAAATCGTCACAATTTGCCGCTAAAGCATGTTTAAGTTAGATTTCAGGATAGCATGAAATCTAGTTCCATTTATACCATCGGGTACGGTAATAGGAAGATTGAGGTCTTTCTTGATCTACTCAAGCAAAATGAAATAGAATATCTAGTAGATGTTCGATCTCATCCATTTTCCAGATTCAACCCTGCATATCGAAAGGCTCAGTTTACTGAGCACCTAAAGCTTGCAGGAATCAAATATGGCTTCATGGGAAAGGAGCTTGGAGGCAAACCCAAAGATGAGAGCTTATACAATGGCGAGGAGCTGGATTATAAACGAGTCAAACAAAGTCCTGATTTCATCAATGGCATTGACAGGCTGAAAGATGCTATCAATCAGAATTTGAGACTGGCTGTCATGTGTGCTGAGCTTGATCCATTGAATTGTCATCGTTACTCTTTGATCGGAATAGTATTAGCCAATGAAGGAATTGAAGTCGTTCATATTGGCAAGGACGGCACTTGTATCAATCACAAAGACCTGAAATAAATTTTTTTGGCTTGGTACTGAACTTTTACAAACACACCTTCAAAAAACTTAACTAATGAACAGGTACATTGCATGTTACAAGCTTAGCACACAGAAACAAGGCAAATCAGGTTTGGGGCTAGAAGCGCAGCGAACGCATGTGCAACGGTTTGTCAATGACTTCCAACGGGTATTGGCTGAGTACACGGATATTGAAGGTGGGAAGAAGGATCAAAGACCGAATTTACTTAAAGCTATTGAACAGGCCAAACAAGAGAACGCAATTCTTCTGATTGCCAAGCTGGATAGACTCAGTAGGAATGCCACCTTGATATTTACCCTACGTGATAGTGATGTGGACCTTGTGTGTTGTGATATGCCAGATGCTAATAAGGTGACTGTTGGGATCATGGCAGTGTTGGCTCAGAATGAGAGAGCGGATCAGTCAAAGAACTAAAGTTACTTTAGCCGAGCTGAAAAAGAAGGGCAAGAAACTGGGAATTCCAGCTAACCTTACACAGGAAGCAATTCAAAAAGGATTGAAGGTTAGGTAAAGGAATGTAAGGGAGAATGAGAATAACAGAAAGGCCAGTGCTTTGATCAAATAATTGAGGAAAGAGGGGTTGAGTTTTTATAGTATTACGAAAGAGTTGAATTCATTGGGATTTAAGACGAGTCGGGGTAAGGAGTTTCAGCAGAATCAGGTTCAGATTCTGTTTGACAGATAGTGGTTAAAAGGGTCTCATAAGAAATGGTTACCTATTTATGGGGATAGATTATGAAGTATTTAATATGAACTTTAACTTTAGAGTATTACTACTAATCGTCAAGTAGATTAGACTATGAGCGGACATCAGTCAATAGAAAACGCACTTAGTGCAATTAATGAAACTGTCTTTCAGGAACTTTGCGATAGATTCCTTGCTTTAAGAAACCGCAACTACTCCGCATTTTCTAGAATTGGGAGTCAAAGCGGAAAGCAGAAAACTAAACCGGGAACGCCAGATTCCTTTTTCCTGCTACCGAATGGTAATTATATCTATGTTGAAATAACAACAAATGTATCAGACAAAAAGAAGCTTGCTAAAGATATTGAAGCCTGTTTTGATTCAATAAAATCCAAAATCCCTATTGAGAAGATTGAAGAAATAGTTTTGTGCTTCAATTTTAATATTGACCAAAAACAAACAGAAGAGCTAAACCAGCTTGCTTCGGATTATAAGAAAGGTATTAGAGTTTCTTATTGGTCATTGGACGCATTATCCATTGAATTACACATGCAACATAGGGATCTAGTACATGAATATCTCAAATTACCACTCGATACAGGACAAGTAGTTTCTACAGAAAAGTTTATTGCAGAATATAACCGAGCAGCTAAAGGTATTGCAACTCCTTTAGACAATGAATTCCTACATCGTGAAAGTGAGAAAGAAGAGATCAAGCGAGCTTTGCTCGATACAGATTTCCTGATCGTAACAGGTGCTCCTGGGATTGGAAAAACAAGGTTAGCGATAGAGACGATAACTGATTTTTTAAAGGAAAACGACACTTTTGGTGCTTATTGCATTTCATATAAAAACCATACTCTACTAGATGACTTGTTTCAGTACTTCGATAGCACGAAAGATTACATTCTCTTCGTGGATGATGCCAATAGAATTGATGCCTTTAGTCAAATCACGGGTTTTTATAAAGCTACAAGGTCAGGTAAGCTCAAAATAATAATTACGGTAAGAGATTATGCGTTTCAAGAAATTGGTGTTCTATGTCAGGAGTATGATCCGAAACGCATCGACATTAATAAACTAACTGATGAGCAAATAACAGACATTATTAAAGCTAATCCATATGAAATTCTAAATGCGGATTATCAAAAGGAAATAATAAGAATTGCAGATGGAAATCCAAGATTAGCCATAATGGCATCTTTATTAGCTAAGGAAGAGCAAAATTTACACGTGATGAGAGATGTTTCCAGTCTTTTCGAAAAATATTTTTCGACGTTTATAAAGGACAAGGATGAATTTGCAAATGACTTCAATATCAAATGCCTAGGGATAATTGGTTTCTTCCACACGATCCCATACAAGGACAAAGGATTGGTTTCCCCTATTCTAGATGATTTTGATATTACCTATTCCGATTTTATTGATGCAGTTGAAAAGCTCGACAAGCTTGAATTGATAGACATACAATATGATTATATCAAGGTGCCTGAACAAAATTTGTCCATCTATTTTTTTTATAAATCCTTTATTAAGGATGAGTTGCTATCATTTCAGGTCTTACTTAATAAGTACTTCGATAACAATATTGGAAGATTTAAAGAGTGTGTTATTTCAGCAAACAACACGTTTGGTTCTCAGAGTGTGATGGATAAATTACAGCCCGAGATTCAAAAACACTGGAATAGTATTAAATCCGACTATGCAAGATCATATAAATTATTATCAACTTTTTGGTTTTACTTGCAACCTGAGACATTAGCATTTATATATGATGAAATAAAGTCCATTCCAATAGACAAAGTAAGTGACTATAAGGTTTCGTATGAGATGAATGAATTCACTTATAATAGAAACCAAACAATCGAATTACTTGGAGAGTTCTTTAGATTAGGACTTAATCTAAAAGATGCTTTAGAATTAGCCTTTGAACATGTCGCCAGATTCCCAGAAACATTACCGGAATGGATTCATAAAATAAGGGAAACTTTAATATTTGAAAAAGATGATGAGAGTACAAGTTTTTCAAGACAAACGATATTGTTCGATCTTCTTATTGATGGATTTGCTAAAGGAAATCAACTATACAAAGTGACATTTTATGAATTAGCAAAAACATTCTTGTCATACCAATTTCAACAATCAAAGGGAGAAAGAAAGAACTCGATCACTATCTATAATTACCCTATCCCTAACACTCATTTAATTCATGATTTTCGTCAAAGTATTTGGGAAGTTATTCAAGACAACTTTTCTGACAACCCTGATAAATCTATTGAATTATTGAATAGTTATTCAAGCCCCAATCCTGATGTCATAAAGGAGATCATGGAATTCGATCTTCCATTTGTGCTTGAAATAATTGAAAAGCACTTGTCGACTGATTCGTTTGATCAATGTAAATATGTTCAGGATCAAATAAGGTGGTGGCAAAGAAATGATGTTTCAAATTCAATCTTTCCAAAGTACCAAGCTACATTCACTAATTCCACTTACGAGATATTCTTAAAAATCGATTGGGATAGGTTACGTGACAAAGAAATGTACGAGTATGAAAATTATGATGAATATAATAGATTAAAAGAAGCGGAAATTAGGTCCTCGTTTGTATTCGTTACTCAAGTCGAAGCAAAAGCGTTCTACGATTCATTTTTGTACGTATACCGGGAAACAAAAAACGATTGGAACTATCTTAGAACTTTAGAAATAGTAATTGATGAGAATTATACAACTAACTTCGATGTAGGTCATGAGTTACTCAAACTAGTTATTAATGATAATAATGAAATATGCTATGTCCCGAGATTGGTTTTTCGTAATCACTTAAGGAAAAATGATAATGCCGATATCATTTGGGAATTAATTGAGAGTAAAAAGTTTCAATACAGAATTCAATGGGAGCTTTCTTTTTTCGACAATATTGATAAATCATTGATTACCGATGCTCATCCGAAAGCTATTCTTAAGACAATTGGTGAAATTGAAGAATCAGTTACAATACACTTTGATAGGCTGGATCGATTCATAAAAGAAGATCCTGATTTATTTCAGAAGATTCTAGGGCTAATAATCAAGCACAATGAAACTGGAAAAATCCAATTACGGATTTGGATGGGTTTCTTTAGTGATCATTTTGACAAACTAGGAGATGACATTGATCTATTAAAGGTCGCATATCTGCAACAAAATTTAATACAAGCTCATTATGATCGTGGCGGGAAAGGATTCGTAAAAATCTTGGAACGAGATTCGAGTTTCCTTATCGATTATATTCATAGTCTTATTTCACAGGAAGGCACTAGATTGGCAGGTTATTCAAGAGATCTCAGCTTGATTTGGCAAATAAATGATATTGAAGAGCAACTCACTCAAGCATTTAATATGATTATTAACAGCGAACCGTATTTTGGAATTCTTGAACATTTCTGTAATAATTTCTTCAGAAATATTCCGGATGAAACAAAAGAAAGAGCGGATCAATTCGTATTAGACTATGTTACTGAGAATTTCGCGGATTCCCAAAAAATGAATGCAGTAGTTGATATAGCTAGACATACACGAAAGGAGTTGTTTGATGATGTTCTATTGCATTACATTTCTCTGAACCAAAGCGCTGAAGATTTTTCCAAAATTTGGTGGCGAGGAAACGGAGGTACATATAAAGGGGAAGTAATTATTGGAGATATAGAAGCATCCGATTGGAAAAGTATTCTATCTATCATAGAGGTATCCGATGTAGGTGCAAAATTGATCCCAATAAAGAAGCACATTAACGATAGAATGGAATCAAGTCTGAGACATGGAGATTGGGAACGACAAAGGCGTTTCCTGGAAAGCTAGGTTTATGGCAATCGATAATAATAAAAATGGTTAGTGGCTTCTAGCTGCTATTTGGGCCATTCTGGTAGTAAGATAATTACATGGTAGAAATAAACATATAATACTGATTTGGTGGGTTTAAGATATAGTTAGGTTAATTATTATATGGGCGGATAGCAATAATAACTCTATTCATTATCAAAACCCATAATACTTAAATATCTTTCTTGGTAGCACCCAATTGTATGCTGCCTCACAGTCGCTACAACGTACAGTCACATGATGATCATGTCCGTCTTGCTCACTTTCACCTTCTAAGTATTCAACAAAATGCACATCACCTCCGCAATTTTTACAACGTCCTTCACCTATATAATTATTTACCAAATTAGCGTTGTCGTTTGCAAAGTGGTTGGAAGATATTCCGTGAGCTAACTTCAAGTGGCCCGCTGCTCCTCTTGCAAAGTATTCTTCATCACATACTGGACACACCCATCGCTTTTTCACTTTTAATTTTCTCATTTTGGCAACTTATGTAAAATCCCACGAATTGAAGCAAAATATAAAAACTTTGACCCTATAGTTATCCACGAATATAAATCTAAGCACCCGTACAATACCTGATGCTGCCAATTGTTTAATCACGACTACTATAAAAGCTAATATCATTCGCGTGAATCAAATACATACTGTAGGTGATGATAAAGTTGAATCGTGCGAATACCCTTGCTGGATTTTGATTCAATCACGCGAATGCTAAACACAACTGACAATTGTTATAGCGTTATGAGCATCAAGATTATTGTAATTCACGCGAATCAAATCTAGCTAATGCATAATAGTGAAGTCGAATCTCGCGAATGCTTAAGTGGAATTGATTTTAATCT
>JACZTA010000150.1 GCA_022573915.1 Bacteroidota bacterium
ATTCCTCCGATAGTGATTATGTTCTGAGAATACAGGAAAACAGGGACAAAAACAAGAGTGACAAAAAAATAGAAGATTCGAATGAATTTCATAGCTACTATTTTAAAACAAATTTAAATAAAGTATTTGATAAGTGAATAGAGAGCCGTACTTTTGCACTGCAAAAAAGCAATTACGATGCCAAATGTTGGAAAGATCACCCAAATAATCGGGCCCGTTGTCGATGTGGCCTTTGATACAAAAGATAATACATTACCTGAAATCCTTACTGCGCTAACTGTTGAACGAGAAGACGGAGGAAAATTAGTGTTGGAATGCCAGCAGCATTTAGGAGAGGATAGTGTCCGGACAATTGCCATGGATTCTACCGAGGGTTTAACCAGGGGATTGGAAGTGGTTGACACGGAAAGTACTATTCAGATGCCGGTTGGAGATATGATCAAAGGCCGGTTATTCAATGTTGTAGGGGAGACAATTGACGGACTGCCGGAGTTAAAAGTCGAAAAAAGACATGATATCCATAGGGCGCCTCCTGCATTTGAGGATCTGTCTACAGAATCAGAAATTCTATTCACAGGTATCAAGGTGATCGACCTTCTTGAACCTTATCCAAAAGGCGGTAAGGTTGGTCTGTTTGGTGGAGCTGGTGTTGGTAAAACGGTAATTATCATGGAGCTCATCAATAATATTGCAAAAGCTCACTCCGGGTTATCGGTGTTTGCAGGTGTGGGAGAAAGGACAAGAGAGGGGAATGATCTGCTGAGAGAAATGATTGAAGCCAACGTGATCAAATATGGAAAGAAATTTGTCGAAGGCATGGAAAAAGGTAATTGGGAATTAGCTGACGTTGATCAGAAGGAGTTAGCAGATTCACAAGCAACCCTGGTTTTCGGACAGATGAACGAACCGCCGGGTGCACGGGCAAGAGTTGCGTTATCCGGACTAACTGTCGCTGAATATTTTAGAGATGGGGATGAAGAAGACGCCGGTGGACGAGATGTGCTCTTTTTTATGGATAATATATTCAGGTTTGTTCAAGCCGGTTCTGAAGTATCTGCGCTTTTGGGAAGAATGCCATCTGCAGTTGGATATCAGCCTACATTGGCTTCAGAAATGGGTCTCATGCAAGAACGGATCACTTCTACTAAGAGAGGCTCTATTACCTCAGTTCAAGCGGTATATGTGCCTGCGGATGACCTGACCGATCCTGCTCCGGCTACCACCTTCTCACATCTGGATGCAACAACAGTATTGAGTAGAAAGATCGCAGAGCTTGGAATTTATCCGGCCGTGGATCCATTGGATTCAACGTCCAGGATATTAACTGTTGACATCGTTGGCGAAGAACATTATAATACTGCACAGCTAGTAAAGGAAATGTTGCAACGTTATAAAGA
The DNA here is from genome assembly GCA_022573915.1 of Bacteroidota bacterium. Taxonomy (GTDB): domain Bacteria; phylum Bacteroidota; class Bacteroidia; order Chitinophagales; family JACZTA01; genus JACZTA01. The sequence goes on from JACZTA010000150.1 coordinate 1,398, forward strand.
ACTGCAGGATATCATTGCCATTCTCGGTCTGGAAGAACTTTCAGAAGAAGATAAACTTGTAGTTCACCGTGCGCGAAGAGTGCAGCGATTCTTATCTCAACCATTTTACGTAGCTGAACAGTTCACAGGTTTGCCGGGTACCTTGGTTCCAATAGAAGAAACCATTCGTGGATTCAAAATGCTCCTCGATGGCGAAGTAGATGAGTATCCGGAAGCGGCTTTTCACCTTGTTGGCACCATTGACCAAGCCATTGAGAAAGGTAAGAAGATCCTTGCCGAAACGAAATAAGCGGGTTACACCATGAATGTAGAGATTTTATCTCCAGGTTCTACCTTGTTTCAAGGTGAAGCGGTTTCGATCCAGTTACCCGGGTCGTCAGGACGGTTTGAAATTCTGGATAATCATGCTCCCATTATTTCTTCCCTGGCTGCCGGGGAAATAAATGTCCGAACATCCTCCAAAACTGAAACTTTTAAGATCAAAAGTGGTTTTATTGAAGTGGTCAAAAGTGAAGTTGCTGTTTTAGTTGAATTGGAATCCAGCACGGAACCGACCAAAACAGCCGAATCAAACGAAAAGAGTCAGTAAATTTTCCGGCTCACATCAGAATGAATAAATGGCTGCATGGTTACATGACTTGAAAGTCAAAATATTTACTCTCCATCCCAATCCCAATCACACTTCCCACCCTAATACCTTATCAAATTCTTATTATCCCACACCGCCGTTTTAACCAGTGGGTTCAGTGTATGCCCTGCTTGCAAGATCAAATCAAAATCAAGCGGAAAAGGAATCCGTTTGTTTTTAATGATCTTCTTGGTGGCAGGTTTGAGCGCATTCAGATCGCCGTTTACTTTTGCCGAATGGTGCTCAAAAATTGCATCGGCTGTAATCGGAATAGATTTAAGCATCTGTCGGGAGTTATTATCATAATAATCAACTGATCCGGAAATCCTGGCAATCTTCTTTTGATGCGTTTCTGTGATATATGCTTTTAAAGTCTTGAACTTTGGAACCGTAATATCGTTTCCCGATGTATCTTTCATCACATTTCCATTAGCGTCAAAAACATATTCGACACCATCCTCCACTTCTTTTTCTTCGGTATACTGCTTCTCAATTACCTCCTCGGGCCCCACGTCAATCACCAGCATATTTACCACAATGGTGTAGTCATAAAACATCGTACTGTCGTAATTAGTATAATAATTGATCCATTGCGTGTTTAGCTCATGCAGACTGATCTTCGTCAGTTCCCTCTCGAAGGTCGGAGGTAATGGTATACCGGTGGCATTAACCATGTCGAACAACACCTTATTGGTTCCTGCAAACTTTGCCTCGATGATTTTCGCATCTACATCTCTATAAACTGAGAAGAGTGCTTTTACTTGTACAAAAGCAGCGTATGCTTCTCTGGCACTCATTCGGTCACCTCGTTCAAGCAACTTGATCCCATTTGCATATAAAAATTCTGCAGCATTGTTTTTTGCCTGTATGATCTCGTCATCAATATTTACAAATACAAATACCGCGTCCCTGGCTTCACTTTCAATGTACAGAGGTGTAAGAGGCCTTACCTTCGACTGCCTTGAATTCATTCTTGAATAAGTATCGAATACTTTGGGCCAGTTTTCAGGAACGCCTTCCTTCTTTAGAAATTCGATTCGTTCGTTATCTCGCTGATTTGCCCGGGCAAATGCCTGCTCGAGTATCACGATGTATTTCTCCTTGTGTGGATTCTTTACTAATTTCCTGACTGATTTATTGATAGCAAAATCGTAATCTCCGCTATTCAAACTCTTCATTGCCTTATTACAGCTGGTGACGAACGCCAATAGTAAAATAAACACAAGAGGTTTACATGATTGGTTTAAGTGTTTCATGGTTGAAAATTTACGGGTATTTATCATAAACTATGCCAAATGATAAAAGGTATTATCAGAAGTGAAAAAGCCTGCCAATTAGTTTGAATAGTTTTTTCTCCTTTTGCCAGAAGAAATTAAACTGCCCCAGGATAAACGCAAAAATGAGTAATAAGATCTGGTATATAGGTGTAATTATTAAGATCTGTAATGTCCATCTATACACCCTGCTCAACTCATCCAGTCCGAATAAGTCGATTATAACCCCGGATACCTTCAACACAGCCGAACCTGATAACGCAAATACAACCAAGATCAAAATTATATCCAGGTTACTTTTAATTTCCCATTTCTCTTTCAGATGGTTGAAATATTTTATGATCTTTTTCACTAAAGGTTATAATTTTCCCGCAAAGGTAAGGTAAAAATGATATACAATTTTGTCAAATAGGGATGAAGCATGGGCGCGGCAAGCGTGAGTGTGAGAGTGGGAAATGCGTGCGTATGGTCTAAGAGGAGACCAAACTCAAACTCAATCCCAATTCATTTGTCGGGCTTGTCTGAAAGATATACATTACATAATAACCGTATATGAAATTTACTATAAAAACGTAAAGTATTTCTTTTCAATAATTTTTGAATTAAATCGGTAATTGCTCAAAACCCTTACTCACCAATGGTTAACCCACACTCACTCTCACTCTCAAACTCACCCTCCTCCTGTTCATTCGTCGAATAAATTGGCGATTTAACCGCTAAAATGCAACCATCTGCCTATTAATTGCGTAACAATAACTGTTTAATGATTACAGGAATAATTAATACCCAATCCAAAACCTGATAGATGGCAAAACTTTACTCCGCACTTCTTATATCTTTCACAGACTTACTGTCAAAAAACCTGAACAAGTCATTTCTCTTATTGGCAGGTTCACTTTTCCTCTTCTCAAATTTGATAGTGGCGCAACCCGGTACTGTAAGTAGCTACCAAAAGATCAGCGATTTACAAGGTAATTTTACCGGAACGCTCAACGACTTTGATTATTTCGGCAATGCGGTTGCCTCCCTAGGTGATCTTGATGGAGATGGTATTACCGACATAGCTGTTGGCGCCGATGCGGATGATGACGGTGGTACTGATAGGGGAGCCGTTTGGATTCTATTCCTCAATTCCAGCGGCCAGGTTAAATCGCATCAAAAGATCAGTGATACACAAGGGGGTTTCACAGGAATCCTTTCAGATAATGATGGGTTTGGGACAGAAGTAGATGCAATAGGCGATCTGAATGGAGATGGTATAATGGATCTTGGAGTAGGTGCTTCGGGTGACGATGATGGCGGAACTAATCGCGGAGCTGTTTGGATCCTCTTCATGAATACCAATGGAACCGTTAAGTATCACCAAAAGATAAGCGACACACAGGGCGGTTTTTCAGGCATCCTCAGCGACGGTGACTATTTCAGCAGAGTATGCGGCATAGGTGATTACGATGGCGACAATGTTGAAGACATCTTAGTTGGAGCAACCAATGATATCGATGGAGGTTCTGACCGAGGTGCTGTATGGATACTTTATTTATATCCCAATGGTACCGTAAAATCATTTAAAAAAGTTAGCGCTACACAAGGAAACTTTAATGGCGTTCTGGATGCAGATGACAAATTCGGAAACTCTGTGACCTCCCTGGGTGATTTCGATGGGGATGGTGTTATGGATTTTGTAGTTGGAGCTATAAGGGATGATGACAAGAATGGGGGGGGAAGTCCGCTGCAAGACAGAGGCGCTGCATGGATACTTCTCATGAACAGCAACGGTTCGGTAAAAAGTTATCAAAAGATTAGTGACACACAAGGCAACTTTAGTGGTGGCTTACTGAAAAACGATCTGTTTGGTCAGGACATTGCTGCTATAGGCGATCTTAATGGAGACGGTGTAGACGATATAGTAGTGGGTGCTGATGGCGATGATGACGGAGGCTCTCAGAGAGGCGCATACTGGACACTATTTCTAAACAGCAATGGCACAGTAAACTCTTACCAAAAGGTAAGTCAAACACAAGGTGGCTTCACAGGAACGCTCACTGATAACGATTATTTCGGAACCTCCATAGCACCTTTAGGTGATATCAATGGGGATGGGATCATGGATCTGGCGATTGGAGCCGAAGGTGACGACGATGGTGGTAGTTTCAGGGGTGCCGTTTGGATCCTTTTCTTAAACGCGAGTCCACTGCCAATAGAGCTGCTTAGCTTTGATGCCTCTGCTTTAATTAATACTGTTAGCTTAAACTGGTCAACCGCTTCAGAGCTCAACAACGATTATTTCACAATCGAAAGGAGTACTGATGGAAACGATTTTCAAATATTAGGTACGGTTAAGGGTTCAGGAAATAGCCTGATTAAAAAAGACTATAACTTTATTGACCAGAGTCCATTGAATGGTATTGCTTATTATAGGCTCAAACAAACTGATTTCAATGGTAGATTTGAATACTTTGATGTCGTTGCAGTTAATACCGGATCTAGCACGGATATTACTTTAAGAATTTATCCTAATCCTGCGAAATTGACTGATGATATCTATTTGGATCTCAGTGGCATCCGGGCAACTCAAGCGAATATAATTTTACTAGACAACTTAGGCAATGAAGTGTATAAGGATGTTTTATACTCGGAAGACGGCGAGTTTTCCTGTGTAATTCATCCTATGCATAATATGGCTGCCGGTATATATTTCGTATTAGGCAGTACAGAAACAAGCTGTTTTAAAAAGAAAATGATTATTCAATAAAAAACAATTTTTTCCATCTTAAATTCAAATAATATGAAAAACTTCAACAAACTCTTATTAATCACAGCCGCATTCGTTTTGATCTCTGTAAATACTTCTTCAACCAAATCTGTTCATTCAAAATTACAAGGTGTAGAAGTATGTCATAATGGAACAAGATGTATCGTGGTTAATATTAATGCCTTAAATGCGCATTTAAACCATGGCGACCGACTAGGCTCTTGCAATTAATATAGTTCTGTTTATAGCAAGTATTCTTCGAAGCCTCTCCCGATGTGAGTTTTTCAGATTGGGGGAGGCTTCTCCTTTTGGATTATTCCATATTTTCACCCTCAATCGTAATAGAACTCTTTCTCTGATCCACACCTAATTAATTGGAAAATGTGAAAAAGTATGCGCACATGACGCATGCGCTAACTCAATCACAACCTCAACCACACACTCTCTCTCCCCTACACACCATTCACCGAAGAACCGAGCCATTCGTCAAAATTATAAAAGAATCTTCAATGATTTTGAAACAATCCCAATACTGACATCGTAACAGACTTATAATAGTTATTAAAAAACAAAGTATGGAGCAGTAAGACTATTCAAGACCTAATGTTTATTTTAGTTCAATTTTTTATCGAACGTAATACTTATTGATCATGAAAACATTCGGAAAAATTTTAATCTTAGCAACTGCCGTGCTTTTTCTTAATGTAAACTCCTCAATTACCAGGGATTTACATCAAAAGAAGACTACTGTAGAAATTTGTCACAAGGGTAAAACCATGACTATTAATCTTTCTGCATTGATTTCACACCTAAACCACGGCGACAGATTATTTGCTTGCCAATAATGCAAAAGACTTTTAAGCACTATTTTTGTTTGAAGTCACTCATGATGTGAGTTTTTCATATTGGATAGTAAGCAATTCTTTCATTACTATTCCGCCAAGCATCATTCACTCATTAATCCTTGATCTGGCTTGCATTTAGCCCAATATTGACATCTGGCCATGCTCAGCCAACCTGTCCTCCGGTAGCGAAGGAGTAAGCACAACGAAGCAAGGCACTCCCGCACACCTCCACTCCATTCACCGAATAACCAAGTCGTTCATCACAATTATGCACGAATCTCTAATGAATATGAAACAATCCTAAGCCTGACTGCGTAGTAGAGTATAGTATAAAGCACTTAAATTATTATTTAATATAAGGTAGAACACTACCTGATAATTTTGTAATTATCACTCAACTTTTTTTCTTTATTAACAGATGACGGTTATGAGATCATTCATTAGAAATTCAATGGTAGTAATTGCAGTACTTTTGCTCGGTGTGAATATGTCATGTACTAAAATTACTTATAAGCAAAAGATGTCAGTGGAAATTTGCCACAATGGCACTCCAATTGTGGTAGATCTTCATGCAGTAGTTTCACATCTGAACCACGGCGATCAGCTAGGTACGTGTAATTAAAATTACGTTGCTGCACTAGTATCAATCGATCTCGAATTACAGTATGGTAAAATTACCATTTGAGTTATTCGATGTGATCAATCCCAAAAGTGCATCCACTCATTAAAGTATATAATGTAAAATGTATAATGTAGATTGAGTTCTTATTATGCATTGTACAATGTACATTATACATTACCGAGTTTACATTCCACATTATTCAATATTCATTTCGCTACTTTTACCGCATGCACGAAGAAGATTACAACCTCGTATATTCTACTAATCCTGAGCAACAAAAAGGTGGAGATTCATCTACGGGTAATCTGAATCTCAAGATCTTTCTTGATAAAAAAGCAAAAGGCGGAAAGGTGACCACAGTTATAACCGGCTTTATTGGACCCGGGAAGGAAAGGAGTATCCTTGCCAGTCAGTTGAAGAAGAAATGCAGCACAGGGGGAACTGTCAAGAACGGTGATATAATTCTTCAGGGCGATTTTACGAAAAGAGCGGAGGAGTTCCTGGTTGAAAACGGTTATAGAGTGAAAATTAAGTGAGAATGTTAGGAAAATCTCCAACTTGTTGATAAAATCAAATGCTCAAAATCCAGACTCCTTTTCTGAATTTATATTTTTACTGCTAAATTGTAAAAGCAGTAGGATCATAACATTATGCCTGATTTCGCCCACCTCCATGTACATACCCAGTACTCTCTTTTAGATGGGGCGACCCACATAGAAAATCTTGTTAGTAAAGCGGTTGAGGATGAAATGAAAGCCGTGGCCATCACTGATCATGGCAACATGTTTGGCGTTTTTAAATTTGTAGCTGAAGCAAATAAGCAAAATCTAAAACCGGTCATCGGCTGCGAGTTTTATCTCTCGGCTGACATGCACGATAAAAAGGATCGAAAACGATTTCATCAGGTCCTGTTAGCCAAGAACGAGGCAGGATATAGGAACCTCTCTAAACTTTGTTCACTCGGGTTTCTGGAGGGCATGTACTATAAACCTCGCATTGATAAGAACTTGATAAAGAAACATTTAGAAGGAATTATAGCAACCACCTGTTGTCTGCAAGGCGAGGTACCCAGGGCGATTTTAGATCTGGGAGAAGAGAAGGCGGAGAGCATTTTTAAAGAATGGCTGGACATCTTTGGTGAGGACTATTATATAGAACTGCAAAGACATGATTTAGCGGATCAAAACACGATTAATGAAGTGCTCATCAAATGGTCGAAGAAGTATCATGTGAAGATGATAGCTACCAATGATGTGCATTATCTTGATCAAAATGATGCTGAAGCACACGATCTGCTACTATGTATCCAAACCGGTAAGGATCTGAGTGATCCAAACAGGATGAGGTTCTCAAACGATCAGTTTTTCTTTAAAACTAAAGCAGAAATGACCGAATTGTTCAGCGACATACCGGAGGCGCTTGACAATACAATGGAGGTTGTTTCCAAAGTAGAAACTTTGGATCTGCGGCGGGATATTCTTCTTCCAAATTATAAGCTGCCGCAAGGGTTTAAGTCCGAGGACGAATATTTGAAGCATATCTCTTATGAAGGAGCGAAGTTAAGGTATGGAAGTATCTCAGATACGGTTAAGGATCGTCTCCAATACGAACTGGAGATGGTCGGGAAAATGGGTTTTGCCGGGTACTTTCTCATTGTGCAAGACTTTGTAAAAGCAGCCGAGAAAATGGGTGTGTTGGTAGGCCCGGGTAGAGGATCTGCGGCAGGTTCTGCTGTTGCTTATTGTACTGGGATAACCAATATCGACCCGATAAAATACAATCTCCTGTTTGAACGGTTTTTAAATCCGGAACGGGTTTCCATGCCTGATATTGACATCGACTTTGACGATGAAGGCCGGCAGAAGGTCATCGATTATGTGGTGGAGCAGTATGGTAAAGAGCAGGTAGCACCTATTATAACCTTTGGCTCGATGAAAGCTCGGAGTGCAATAAGAGATGTAGCGCGCGTGTTAAACGTACCGCTTCATGAAGCTGATAAAATGGCAAAGCTCGTACCCGAAGGCCCGAAGATAAATCTGGCAGAAGCCTATAAACAAAGTCCCGAATTAGCTGACATTCGTAGAAAGGGTAGTGAACTGCAGAAGAAAACATTAAAATTTGCAGAAAGTCTTGAAGGTTCAGTGCGTCATTCAGGTATTCAT
>JACZTA010000151.1 GCA_022573915.1 Bacteroidota bacterium
GTAACCAATCTTATATGCAATATCTTTTGGAACAATAAATGAGTAGGTAAAATCACCATTGATCACACTTGCTTTTCCCTTGTAGAGTACATTTTTTTGCAGGGAAAAAGTCTTCACATTACTTTTTGGATCATTCTTCAAAGTGGCGATGGTTATTGGTTTGTCATAAATTGTTGGATAAACCGTGCCATTGAAGTTAGTCAGTTTGTTTCCCTTACTATCTTCAACAATACCTTCAATGGTCACTTTGGCGAGTGCCTTCAAAGTGTCGGTAACCGATAAAATCGATTTGCCATTGATTTTAGTTGTGCGCACAGTATGCAGCGGGTAGGCAAGCTTCATTGCAGGATCTCCAAAGAGAGCAAACTTCCTGTTATTCGAATCCGAACTAGTGTTATTCTTTGCTACCATGGAAACCTCACCCAACGTGGGCATCTCTCCATTAATTGGTTCAAACACGCTCTTGAAGAAATTATCGGATAATTTATAGTTAGCACTGGCTACTACGACACGCATGGTAGACATCAAACCAATAGCAGCCCCATCCGGGTTAAGAAGCGCCGCCTCTCCGCCTGAAGTTCTATCCGGGTCATCAAACCGGCTAAATTCACAGGTAGCAGTTAAGAGAAAAGTAAGCTTATTAAAATTAGACCAGCCATTAATGTCTTGCATTCCCAATACTCTCTCATGAGCCCAGCCTGTTTCCCCTCCATGTCCTGTGTAACTCATAATCAAGGTACCGGAAAACATCTTGGCATTTATTGCATCGGTAACATCCGGATAACGTTGTCCGCCCGGAGTCGATATCTGTTGATAAGCATCCATATAAATCTTATCGATATTATATGTAAGATAATTGTTGGCAACATATTTCGAAAGCTTATCCGCATCGTCTATGTGTAAATTATTGTCCTCATCATCGCCAATGAAGGTTACGTTGTTTCTCCAGCTTCCAAAAGAATTGCTCGAAGCATAATTTTTAATCTTTGCCAAGACTGCGCGCGCCTCTGTAGCTGTTCGTACCGGGATTCTACCAATACCAATATCAAGATTATAAGTGATATCAGCGAGGTTGCTTCCTTCCGTATCATCAAGGAATCCAAAAAAGTCGTCTGTGACATAAGTCCCGACCGGGTTCAGCGAGGAAGGACTTTGGTATGTTAATATGAAATTGCTGGGGTCAGACGAGCCCAGATTATTCTTATGATCATAACTGCCATCTCCAAACAAACAGAGAAATCTAGGCAGATCATCAGGAGCTGATCCTCTGTCGTATAACATCTTCATAAAATCCCGTATAGCGCAAAGATCGGGGTTGCCCGAAGAGAATTCGTTATATACTTGCTCAGGGGTTATCACAAGCACATCCAGTCCGTTATTATCCTGATGAAAATATCCTAGTTCATTTGCCTCATCCAAAAACTTAGGATGGGCCACGATAACATATTCAGGTATGTTACTTGGATTGACGCTGCCAAAACGGTGAAGATCCTGATTTGGTATTCTTCCGATAACTGTCTTGGGTGTCATGAAGGATCCTGAAGTAAAACAAACGAAATGCTTTAAGCTGTCTACAGAAATATTAAAACTCGCTTCCTTATTATTATAGGTATAGTTCTGCTTTTTTATATTGATCGGATCGGTCACGTCCCATATTGTCAGCGACGAAGTTGCATTCTTAACAATATACCTACCAATCTTGTTGCTTTCAATGGCAGTTTTGTCGCGAAAGAGCATTTGATCACCACTCATTTTCAAAGATCTCCGCGTATTGAGCTCAATAAAATTAAGCCATCCTATTGCTGCAGAGTTACTCAGGTTATCATAGTCTATTCGCACCGTTATGTTAGGTGAATTCGCCGGGAAGGTTCCCTCCTGGCTGGATGAATTAGCATAAATAGCGAGATGATCTATCGACACCCCATTAATCGCCTGATCGAACTGCAATGCTCCATTCGCATATATTTTAAATGAAGTCGGTACACCCGCAGACCTGGCAATCACATTAGACTTCAGGTAAACCGGCGTAGACTGATCAAGGTTTGGAAAATTAAAGTCGATTGATTTAGATAAAGATGCATTGAAAAACTGCTCGCCAAACCATGCCCGGCCACTCTTTATCAGGTTATAAGTTTGCTCGTCATTATAAGCGTAATCATCGAAATAGTTAATTGTTTTATCGTAGGTTGCCTCTGAAGCCTGACTATTGACTCTTTTTCCGTTGCCGTTATCCGTTGTCAGAAAATAGAAGGTCTCATCAGTATAAATGTTCATGGAGTGGTGGAAACGTTGATCACTTGTATCCAGAAACCATATATGTGGACTTTGACCATAAAAGAGAATATAATCATCTGTGTCAAACTTCTTGTTATTGTTCTTATCTACAACTTTAATTGCGTTTTCCTGAAGGTCACTGAATCTGAATTCGCTGTTTGCTTCGGGTAACATAACGCCCCCATTACCATAAATACTGAGAAGGTTCAGATTGATATTCTTTATTTCCGCGTCCGACATCATACCTTGCATAAAACTATAATCAAGCTTATACACGCCATCAGCATCTACTGAGAACTTATACCAATTTCCCTGTCCCAGGACCGAAACGGCAGAGGCTGTTTTTTTCCTGGATGAAGAACTGTTAAGATTATTGTACTTATTGTTTGGAATAACAATGATCTCAATCGAAAAGGAGATCAGTCGTTCATACAATCCTAAAAATTTATTTTCTCTAAACGGAATTATTGTAACAGAAGCAAATGGCTGTTTTCTTTCAATTGTCAAGACACCCTCTGCACCGAAATTTTCTTTTATCAGGGATTCATCTGTGTCAAAATCAAAATTCTCTACCACCTCGTAGGTGGCATTTGTTATGGTGACTTTTACATCACCGAAGGCGGTAACTTTGAATCTTTCAAAATATACCGGTAAATATCCCGTTCTATCGTAGCTGTAGGAAGCTCCTTCAAATAGCTGAACGGTTTTGGCAATTTTGGGTGAGATAAATATGGTTTTTGGAGCTTCCCAAACCAATGTTCTGTCAATTTTTTGAGAAGATTGTGTCCCAAATGCACACACTACGAGTAGCATTAAGGGAATTGGCGAAAATATTTTTTTCATTTGGGCGTTTATTAGTAATATTGTATAGGAATACGACTCAAATCGGTTTAAGAACGTACAAACGATCTTCATAGTATTTCCAACTTAAAATTACTTAAAAAATAAATAATGCAGCGCATATCGAGATTATCGGTAATTGTCTTCTGTGTATGCTTAATATCTTCGAACCTCTTTGCCCAGGATCCGGAGTTCTCTCAATTTTATTCTTCTCCCTTGTATCTTAATCCTGCACTGACGGGTACAGGAAAGTGTAATAGGATAATCATGAACTACCGGGATCAGTGGCCAAGTCTGGAAAGAACCTATATAACTTACGCTTTATCTTATGATATGTTCGTTCCAAGAATCAGAAGTGGCGTAGGTGTATTGTTACTCGGCGATCGAGCGGGAAACAGTATCGTTCTGACGCATGGAGCCGGTTTATCCTATGCTTACCGTTTGGTCTTCAATGAGCAATTCAACGTGCAAATAGGATTTCAGGCCGCATTTGTAGAAAAACGGGTAGATTGGCTAAAACTTGTTTTTGGTGATCAGCTTGATCCACGTTGGGGTCTTCAACAAGGTCGAGGAACAGGTGAAATTCTTGGTTCTGCGCCCGTTAGGTTCCTGGACTTTGCCGGAGGTATCATCGGTTATAGTGAACGGTTCTTTGGAGGCATTGCTGTACAACATGTAACGCAACCTAATGAATCCTTTAGAAGGAGTACATTCTCCGCAAGTTTACCTTTAAAATATACCATTCACGTAGGTACCATACTTTATATTGTTAAGAGGATAGAAAATTCAACCTTCATAGCGCCGGATATTCTGTTCTCAGGCCAAGAACCTTTCAAACAGCTGAATATAGGTTTTTACTGGAGTAACAGCATCCTGAGTGCCGGGTTAAGAGCACGCCACACCTTCGGAAATCCTGATGCTCTCATCCCATTCTTTGGGTACAGGCAGGATGACTTCAAAATTTCTTATAGCTTTGATATAACTATTTCGGAATTAAGTGTGGGAAGAACCTCGGGTGCGCATGAAGTAGGATTGGAGTTTCTGATCTGTCAGAAGTCAAAACCGGTCACCACGATCTGTCCACGTTGGTAGGAAATACCAATTTTGTATTAGTTAAAAATAAATCATAATTTTGCAAAATACTATTTTAGCAATGGGTGTCGTTTTATTAATCTAGTATTCACTTACAATATTTTCCAAAAAATATTTACTATGAAGACCAATTTGAATATGTCAGTATGGTTGTTGTTACTCCTATTTGTATTTGTAGGCTACAGCTGCGGAAGCGGTGGCGGAATGGAAGATTACAGGAAGTCCAGGACTACCGGTTGGGACTTTAATGACGTTGATAACGGTGGGTTTGAATTACATAGATATGGTGGTCAGGAAACCGGCCCGGGTCTGGTATTAATAGAAGGCGGTGCATTCACGATGGGCCTTATTGAGCAGGATGTACTGTTTGAATTTCATAGCATACCAAAGACAGTAACTGTTCCATCCTTTTATATGGATGAAACTGAAGTCACCAATGCAGCTTACCGCGAATATGAGTATTGGATGAAGCGAGTGATGTTTGAAGATTTTCCCGAAGTCTTTTATCGATGTGTACCCGATACTTTGGTTTGGAGAGATGTCGTCGCATTAAATGACCCTTATGCAGAAAATTATTACAGCCATCCGGCTTATCTGGAATATCCTGTGGTAGGTGTTAGCTGGATCCAGGCTTCGGAGTATTGCAAATGGCGGACTGATAGAGTTAATGAACAAATCTTAGTCGATCAAGGATATATTGCAGAAAATCCAAGTCAGGCAGGTGAAGATAACTTTAATACGAAGGCTTACCTGGTTGGCCAGTATGAACCAAGTGAAATAAAGCATACTAAGAGAGATTATAGTCCAAACGGTGACGGTACAAGAAATGTTAGATGGTCTGATGGGTTATTGCTTCCTAATTATCGACTTCCAACAGAAGCGGAATGGGAATATGCAGCGTTGGCATTGATGGGTAACAATCCTGTTGCAGATGAAATAGTTACTGATAGAAAGATATATCCTTGGAATGGCAGAGCGCTTCGTAATCCGGTTCACGGTGGTTGGTGGGGAGAAATGTTAGCCAACTTTAAACGTGGTGATGGTGACTATGCAGGTGTTGCAGGAAAATTGAATGATAACGCTTTCGTCACTGCTCCGGCGTTTGCGTATCCACCTAATGCATTTGGTCTTTACAATATGGCCGGTAATGTTAATGAGTGGACCCTGGATGTATACAGGCCATTATCTCCACACGATAAAGCAGATTTCAATCCTTATAGAGGAAACGTCTTCACCAAAATTGAGATGGGTCCCGATGGTTACGAAATGGATTCGATTGGCAGGTTGGCTGAATTTCCGGTTACCGAAGATGAAAATGCAAACAGAAGAAATTATAAGAAATCTGAGTATCGTGACTTCCTTGATGGTGATGAAACTTCTGAAGTAATATACTATGTTTCTACTTACTCTGTAGAATCACTGATCAGTAACCAAGCCAGAATTTATAAAGGCGGAGGTTGGAAAGACCTTGCGTTTTATTTAAGTCCCGGTACAAGAAGATATCTCGACGAGAATCAATCCACGAATGATATTGGTTTCAGATGTGCCATGAATCGCGTTGGTAGTCCTCAGGGTAACGCCTATAAAGGCGGAAATTGGTTTAAGAATTAACTCTTATTGATTAAAATCATCAAAAGTCCTAAATTTAACCCCGTCAGTTGACGGGGTTTTTTTTAAAATAGCAGCCAATGGATATCACCACCCTGTACGAGATTTTCAAAGAGTTTCCTCAGGTATCCACAGATTCCAGAAATATTCAACCTAATTCATTGTTTTTTGCCCTACAAGGAGAGAACTTCGATGGTAACCAGTATGCCGAATCGGCGTTAAAGAATGGAGCTTCCCGTTTAATAATAGACGATGAGAAATACCTGAAGGGAGATAATTACATCCTGGTTGATGATGTCTTGAAAGCGTTGCAGGCGTTGGCGATGCATCACAGGAGACAGTTGTCTATACCCGTTTTAGCGATTACCGGAACAAACGGAAAGACCACTACAAAAGAACTTACCAGGGCAATGCTTGAAACAGGTTACAAGGTGACTGCAACCAAAGGAAATTTGAATAATCATATCGGTGTTCCATTAACGGTTTTAGCAATTGAAGCTGACACAGAAATAGCCATAGTAGAAATGGGAGCCAATCATGAAGGAGAAATCAGGATCCTTTGCGAGATCGCTCAACCCACTCTGGGTCTTATCACTAATGTGGGCAAAGCGCATCTGGAAGGTTTCAAGGACCTGGAAACCATCAAGCGAACCAAGAAAGAATTGTACGATTATTTGATTAGCCATGACGGTATGGCTTTTATACAGGCGGATGATGACACATTAAACAGTATGGCGGGCGATCTGCAACATAAGACTTACGGCAAAGCAGAAGACGCGCAGGTGCGAAGTGAGCTGATCAATTCAATACCATTTGTAAAAATCAAATTAGAAGATGAACTGGAGATCAATACTAACCTCACCGGAACGTACAATTTTGAAAATATAATGGCTGCCATAGCGGTTGCAAAACATTTCAATATTAAAGATGATGAGATAAAAGAAGCTCTTCAAAAATATAAGCCTGAGAACAATCGCTCTCAGTATATACTCAAAAACGATCAGACATTTATTCTGGACGCTTATAATGCTAATCCGGTTAGCATGAAGGTAGCACTAGAGAATTTCTCTGAAATGGAAGCTTCCCATAAAGCCGTCATCTTAGGAGATATGAATGAACTGGGCGATTCAAGTCAGGAGGAACATGAAGAAATAATTAAGCTCATTTCGAACCTGGATTTTAATAAAATTATTTTGGTCGGTGACGCCTTCAAAGCGGTTTCCGGGGGAATTGACTGCATCAACTTCACAGGCTACAAAGAAGCCAGAGAATGGCTCAATTCCAATGATCTGGAAGGTTATGCATTTCTTATCAAGGGATCAAGGAATATGGAGTTAGAGAAGATCCTGGAAGATTAAAGGGTTAGGATAACTTCTCGTAAGCCTTGAACCACCTGTCGGGAAGATCTCCCTTATTGGCAGTTTCGTAATCTGCATACGAGCATGGAATCAATTCATTCGCTTCAAGATCTGCGCTATCCTTACCTACCGGTATCTCCACCCACCAGCGTCCACTCTTATCGCTTTGCCAGAAGATGAGTTCCTTACTGATCTCTTTGAGTGGAACCGTGTATTTGGTGAATGTTTTTTTATCCTGTTTAGGAAAATCATTTTTTCTACTATAGTATCCATCTACAAAATACCATATCATTTGCGCAGCCAGCTGTGATGTTTGGCCATTATTGTCGTATTCGGGGTTAACTCCGTAGATACCCAAAGAAGTAATATTATCGCTGATACCGGCGTACCTGGTTATCTGGCATGCTTGCTCCGCATAAAATCCGTTTGGAGAAGCTGATTTATGCCCGGGTGCATCTGATTGACGTATAGCCGATATATCCAGACTGAGAAGATCCCCATTTCTGATTATCGGTTCCACCTCCTCCATACTATTTCTTAGGTCTCCTAATTTGATCGCTTCATATTTCAAAGTCTGCACCTCCTGTATAACACTTTCGTTTACATAAAAGCTTTGGTGCCCCAAGTGTGCAAAGTTGGATAGTTTGACCTCCTTATCGTCAAATATGTTTCTTAGGAAATTGTCAGCTGTTATATCTCCCGACTTATTTTCAAGATCAATCTTGGAATCTACCACAACCAAGTTTATTGAATGAACCATTGATTTGCAACCCCTGTATTGTCCAATGGTGAGATCATGGCTTCCTCCAATAACGATCGGTAAAATTTTTTCATCCAGTAGTTCTGCAATCACATCCGATAACACCATGTAAGTTTCAGTGGGAGAATCCTGCGGAGAGATATTGCCAATGTCCACGATCCTCATGGTTTCATTCACATTCGCCAATTCATACAGCGCCTTTCTCACGGTATTTGGTGCTAGGTGACTGCCATCGTTAACCGGATCACCACCATCCTCTTCTACTCCGATTATAGCCAGGTCACCATCTTTTAAATCAGGGAAACCGTTTTTGTCGTGTATGATAACTGATTCTCCCCACTTTCCCGGACCATAAGATCCCGATGAGAGATCCTGAGATGTTATTGGCAATAATTTTTCTGTTTGCATGGCGTAATTGTTATTCCTGTTTCAATTTCAATGATTTCAGGATTACCTCGAGCTGTCTGATATAGACCTTCTTTCTTTCTCCCGGAGCAAAAACAAATCCTTCCAGAGTGATAACTCTATTATTGAGTTTATCGTGCACCGAATAACTAATAAATGGTCCACCCATGAATTCATTTTTCATTTCCCATAACCCTCTGACCTCCCTTACGGTATTCTTATTGAAGTCTTGAACTAACCGTCCTTCAGGCAGTTCAGTTGTATCTGTGATCATATAAGTATTTTCGAATTCTCCATGAATGTGCTGTTTAAGCACCTTTTTTCTTGTGTTCATCACGCTGTCCAGACTCAAAGAAGCCTCACCTCTGTACGGACTGGAATAGATCAAAATATTTATTTCAGAACGGTTAGAGGAGGAGGCACAGAAAAGCCACTAAGGTGAATGTTTTATGTATATGGCCATTTTAGGGTTTCATATGAAAAGCTTTTCATCCATAACTACCTTTATAATATGAATATTATACACTATCTTCGTGTACGCTAAAATAATGTAGATGATTAAAAATATAACATTAAGCGCACCTGAGGAACTCATTAAACAAGCCAGGGAAAAAGCAGCCAGTGAAAAAACCAGTTTGAATGAACGATTTAGGGAATGGTTGAAATCCTACATTGGGTCAAAGGATTTCAGTACGGAGTACAGGAAAATCATGAAAAGGCTTGATTATGTAAATTCCGGAGGGAAATTCACCCGTGAAGAAATGAATGAACGATAATAGGTCATTTATCGATACGAATATATACGCATACTCTTTTGATAAGTCGGAGGAAGTAAAATGCAAAATTGCCGGCAAACTCATTGAGAGTCTCTGTGGTAGTTCGAATGCTGTTATAAGCTATCAGGTTATTCAGGAGTTTTACAATCTTGCAACTGGTAAATTCAAGGATAAATTGATCCATGAGGATGTAGGGTACTTTGTTAAGAAAATTATGTACCCATATTGTGAAGTATTTTCATCTTTTGAACTTTTTGATCACGCCCTTGATATCTCACAACGCTACAAGTATGGTTACTACGATTCACTGATAATAGCTGCCAGTATAAGGTCAAATTGCAAATTTCTTTATTCTGAGGACCTTCAGCATGGACAGGTAATAGAAGGTGTAAAGATTGTAGATCCATTTTCTTAAACATATGTGCACGCTATTTAATCAATCTTGAACAGGTGTGGATATACACCAGGAGCAAGGTTATTGTTTATCAACTTAACATAATATAAATTATATAACATTTCTAGGGATTTGCGGTAACGCCACTT
>JACZTA010000330.1 GCA_022573915.1 Bacteroidota bacterium
CTGCAAAATTGAATTTGCAGTTCGGGTTAAATAATCTAAATTCATTGGCATAATGTCCATCAGAATATTATTCATTATAATTTTAATGCAGGTTTTAGATACAAGCGCAATAGGGCAACTACCTGATGCTTCGGAGTTTTTACATGATGGAATAAAATCGGCGCCTTTCATATTCGAGGGAACTGTGCTTTCTTCGACCGGCTATTGGAATACTGACAGTACGATGATTTACACCTCTCATATTGTAAAGGTAGATTTAGTAATCAGAGAATGTCCCGGAGTGATCAGCAAAGATGATAGTACTTGTATTATAGTAACTGTGGGTGGAATAGTTGGGACAATTATTGCGACACGCTCTCATAGTCTCTCTTTTGGTCCTGGTCAGAAGGGTATTTTCTTTGCTATGCCTACCGTTAAACCTCAAAATCCGGAAGAACCACCAAGTGCCAACCTTTTACTTGAACCTTTCAATAATATTTTTATCGAATATTATTTTGATGAGAGTAATCCTGCAGCCTCATATAGATCCGTTATCTTCGAATCTCACAAGGAGGTTTATAACTATGTTATCGCAAGGATGAAACAGGAGTAAAATCCTGTAGATTTCAGTGTTAATTCTAAGGTTAAGTAGAAAGGTACTTCATTCCCAGCTAAGATTTTTACAAGGATTTTAAGAAAAGTCTGCCTCTTGAAATCTGCAGATTGGAAAATCCAAAAAATCTTCATAATACGGATAAAACCCACCGGTCTAATTATAATGAGATTATCTGCTTTATCAAGGGAGGCGGAAAATTTGAATTAGTGTACAGGGAATTGGAGAAAGACAGGGTGGTAAAAATATTGTCGAATATTTGTTGAAGACTATGTTTAATTTAAAAATATATATATATTTAGTTTTGAATAATCGCCTATAGCAAATTCAGGCAAGGTATGAACCAACAATGGTTTGCGAAAGCCAACCGGCTGGTCAGCTAATGTGACAGAAAATTACGAAATAACGTGGAGTCCAGAACCCACACTAAAAAACGGGGTTAAATTCAAAGCCATTATAAATTATCAATTACACTACTTATGAAACAATTATTAAAAACCTTTGGAGTTATCTCCATTCTTCTTCTCTTCATTACCAGTATAAATGCTCAAAAACTTGGAAATTTTGAAAGTTCAATAACAAAAAAAATGGGCCCTAAAACGGTTGCCGTTCCATACACGGATGTTATTACATACCTGGGGCATGCAGCTCAAGGCAACGAAGACGAAACAAAAGACGGTAAGAAATTTTATTATCTGTATATATGGATACCCGCAGTAGCTCCGGAATTAGGCGTTAGAATGATGTCACCCGTAGGAGATACTAAAGTGAAAAATGCTATTGAATCAAAAGGATATTTAGAGAATAAAGACTCCAAGGATTATTTTGACACTTACATAACACTCGAAAAATCAACCATTGTTTCAAAAGATGACATTTCGGATGAAGCGGTTGCCGGTGCTACATGGCGTACTTTGGCAAAAAATGATGATAGTAGTGAGATGCCCAAAAACCCTGGAGGAAGCAGCTATAATTCATTACTTAGGTATGAAAGCGAAGCGGGTGATCCGTTAAAAGCATTAACTGCCGGGTTGTATCGTGTAGGATTTACTACGTATAAAAAAGGTGAAGTGAATGGCACTTTCCTGGCTCAGATCGGCTCTCCTGTTAAATTACCCGGTGTAGGTGTTGCCAAAACTATTGAAGATCTATTAATGCAGATTAACAAATAGACCTTCCCCTAACACTAAATAACAAATAGGGCAGTCGGATGTTAACTAGCGTTTAGTTACTTCCTGCTGCCCTACTTGCTATATACTAACCCCTATATTCAAATACCTTTTACTTGCGCGAGGATCAGACTGCGTTCGAGATTGATCTAAATTAAAAGAGTGCTTATCTTTTAATAGCTTGATGAGTTCATCAACCATTAGTAATCCCATGATTTAATATTTACAGATATGATCAATTATTTATTAAAACGAAATATAAGAAAAATAAGATTAAGGTGATTGCCTCCTTGTATTCAGCTCAATAATAACCAAACTGTCCACATTTTTACCACCACTTTGAGCAGGTATCCACCGGCTTGCAAATCTGATACTGTCTAAGATATTTCGCTGGTGAACGGCATGGCCACCAATAATAACTTTTGGGTTCTGAATATTGCCATTGCTGAGTACCACAAATGAAATGTAAATAGTAGACTTAGAAGTAATGTTTTGAATATAGGTCTCACGATATCCAAACGAGTGATAGGTTTTGGGCTCACTAACTTTATTGAGGTTGTCCAGCAAAAATTTATGGAGTTCAGATATGTCTTCCGAATATCTGGCCGGGCTGTCTATTGGTTTGGTAGAACGAAGAACATTTCTGTCTGCCGCCATCGAGGCCTGTACT
>JACZTA010000152.1 GCA_022573915.1 Bacteroidota bacterium
CCGCCCTTTCATAGTCTCTTTATAAGAAGTTATTAACTTAGTTGTGCAACAGGCACAGTCCTTATGTAACGTAAATATCTGAATTAAATTTTTTTGCTAATTTTACTCTTATATTTTTATCCTTATTCAAATTCAAAAATCAATCCATTCATGAAGATCCGAATTGTTCAACTCATCGTTTTCCTCGCCATAATTAATATCTCCAACCAACTTCTTGCAAAGGTTTATCTGCATCAGGTAATCGTGTTAAATGAGGGCCGGTATGATTACGCAGCGGACACACAGGCTGTCGCAGTTACTATTGGTACATATGATCCCGTAACCGGTATATACTCCGATTTTGACACAATTACGGAAGCAAGGTTTGCTTCTGATGTTCAAATTCATGGTGATTTTATCTATGTCGCAGCAGACACTTTGTTGATCAAATACGATAAATATAGTTTAGAACGAGTGGCTACCCAAACGGTCAAGGGAATTCGAAAGATAGCATTATGGAACAATCTGGTTTTAGTGTCAAGGGGAGAGTTCCTTGCGACCTTCAACGCCTATTTTCAGGTCTTTAATCAATCTGACCTAAGCTTTATTTACGAGATCGATACAGTCATGGGACCGAAATATGCTTCGGGCGGCATCGCTGTGATTGGGGATACCGCTTATGTTGCGGTCAATAATGGATTTGATTGGGGTAATTATGTGGGTTATTGGGGGCGATTGATCTCAAGACTCAGACTTATGTGAAGGACATCGACCTCGGCCCTGATGGCATCAACCCTGATAATGTAATGGTAGACGGTAGCAATGTTTACACCTTGAATAACAAGAACTGGAATGGTAGTTCTGTGTCCGGTTACAGCAATGCAACCGGTATGGTGACCACAACCAATCTACCTGTTGTTCTGGGTTGCGGTACATCTGTTTTTGCAGATGGAAATGTTTATTACCAGGAGTCTTTTGATAATCGTTTGGTCAGATTTCAGGTCAGTTCAAAGAAGACAATTGACACACTCAACATTAACAGGAACTTGTATGGAATGGGCGTGGATGTGCTCAATTCTAAACTATATTGCTCTGAAACAGACTATACTTCTTTTGGGATGGTCGTAGTATACAGTTATACCGGTGTGGTACAAGATGTATTTCTGACCGGCGTTTCACCCGGCAACTTTGCTTTTGATATTCGAACGCCATCGGATGTAAATGATTTAGCGAATGCATCTTTGAAAATAAATATCTACCCAACAATCGTGCAAAACAAGTTGACTATCAACATTACTCAGAAGGTTGAATCGTCTATTCAATTAAGCATTTATAATATCTTGGGCCAGTTAAAATATCAGAGATCGTATAACCATCCGGGTCAAAACCTTGATCTAACAATATCAACAGAAAACTGGACTAGAGGTATTTACCTGGTTAAAGTGAAGAGTTCAGAAGGAAATCTAACCGGGAAAGTAATCAAGGAATAAAAGGGATACGCTAGAATTTTTCTCTAACCAGCTGAGGATATCGCTGACTTACTACATCGTAAGCAGTAAATAATACCGTTACAAAAAACAGATCGCCTAATATGGTGTAGCGGAAGAATGGTATAGCTGCACCATAACAATCAATCAACCCGCCCATATTCATTGGATAACCGCCAAAGGTCCAGACCGCAAAATTTGTGACGATGAAAAAGACAATCGATGCGAGTAATGTTGCCGGTAATACGGTCACAAGTTTTACCCTGTTCCTCAAATACCTTCCAAAAATTACAAATAGGGCAAAACAACCATACACCACAGGCATCAGTTGATAGAAGCCCCTGCTAGGTTGAAGTCCTTGCGCATAGGTAATCTCCAGCAGAATGTCTCCGATAAACAATGCAAGCAAGGGAACCAGGATAGCATATTTTTTTTGAGAAAAATAAGCTCCGGCAAACAAAGCCACGGCCGCAATTGGTGCAAAATTAGGTGGATGCTCCATCAACCTGGTTAATATTGCCAGAAGAATTAATATGGTAAGAAACCAAAAACGTGAACTATTGAATATTTTCATGAAGGGCTGTTTTCTCGTGCTGCGAATATAGATAACTTGATTGAATATTTCAAAGCAAGGATTTCAACAACCGTAGCAATAATTCTCAATATGTGACTACCGGAGGATCTTATTTACCGGCAATGAAAACCTTTTTTGTATGAAGTGTACCGTTTAAATCAATTTGCACAAAGTACACACCGGCAGGAGATATATCGAGGCTGATTTTTGAATTACTATCCTTCAAATCTCCGGTATAAACTTCTCTACCTTCCACATTTAATATGCGAATTCGAACACGCCCAAAAGATTTGTCGATGTTAACAAAAACTTCATTCGCAAAACTATATACGATTAATTCCTCATCTGAAATAGTGGGTTCATTATAAGTGACCAGACCGGTATCACCTGCAAGTATCGACTTAAGCGGTACGTCCTCATATGCATAATCCTTTAACGTGAATTTTTTTGCATTAGAATCCACATCCAATCGCGCCCAACCGTAATAAGTGTTACCACTTACGAGAATTTGCAGCCCCAAATATTTGTCCTTCGCGCCAAACCACGGGCCGATGTTAGTATTAGAACCAAATGATGAATGCTGGGCTAGAATCACCTGACCTCCTCCCATCCAACCCTTGGTGGCATCAATTGTATCATTAGTTTGGCCAAGAGCAGCCAGGTTCCAATAATTAGATATGTACCCGTCAACTGCATTAAACACCAGGGGCGTAATTTTAACTTGTGCCGTGGAGAAAGATCCGTATACCCATAAATTAAGTCTTAGTTCAAAATCATCAATATTGTCATTATTCAAATCGAGCAGATGAGAACTTCCGCTAGTTGAATAGGTGACGTCGGGATTGACATCGGTGTACACAATAGTCGCATTAGCTGCCGGTGAAATAGCCATTAAGGCCAAGGCTGTTGCCGAATATGCCTTTAACTTATTTTCGACCTTCTTGAATTTCTTTGTAGAACCTGGGTTTTTAGCATTCATAAACTAATGATTTATGAACTCTAAAATACCAAATTAGAGGGAGTCTATAAAATCAGTGGAGGTAAATCTTTTTAGTGAGCAGCCTCCCGTTCAAATCCAACCTGACCAGGACAATTTTATTTGCAGTTTCGCCCATATTAATCTGCATCTGCTTGCCTGAAAGCGATTGCTTCTTTAACTCACGGCCGTACAAATCATACACAGTAACCATTCCTTCCGGGTGAATATCGCTATTAAAATTCAAGTATACTGTATTTCCAAAACTATATACACTTGCAAAATTATTAATAACCGGATCTTCAATAGAGGAGGTATTTTCCAAGGTTATTTCATTAGATATTATGCTAAGCGCGTTCTTCCCCGCGTTAACCCCGTCTGCAACTGTTAATACATAAACCTTATAGGGAACTCCATTGACAATGGCGTCGCCGTCCTTATCCGTAACCAACTGATTTAGGTTAGCTTGAAGATCAGAACCAGTTTTAGGTACATGGGTGTATTGGGTTAAAGGTAAGCCATTTGCCAACGACAGCGTAAAACCGGTAGTGTCAGAAGATTTTATCACAAATATCCGGTAGGAGTCTACCTTGTTTTCATCAGACGCCTTATCAAATGCTACTTGCATGTCGCTCGGGTCATTATTGTTAGCGACGTCTGTGGCAACCACATTTGAAACCGGATCTGGCGAAACTGCATCGCCCGCTAAAATCGGTTTTTGGATCACATCCTCGTAAGCATAGTCTTTGAATGTGATGCTGGCGAACTTGCTACCCACATCAAATCTTGCCCAGCCATAGTATATATTTCCAGTGATTTCTAATCGTAGGCCGATATAACGATCTTGCACATTATTCCATTCACCAGCTGCTAGTGTAGCCGACCCGAATGCATAAAATGCACCGAAGTACAGACTTGTGAAAGAACCTGACCAGTTTTTGGAACTGCCAATGGAATCGTTGAAATTCAATGCATAGGCAGCAGAACGGCTGCCTGAATAAGTTCCAACAGTAAAATAAGACTTAAATCCGGCAACAGCATTATTATTCATTGGCTGGATTTGAAGTACATTTACTTGATAACTTACTCCGTAATAAGTGCCAAAGCTCTTATACAGATTAATCTTAAAGTCATTTACATTATCATTATTCAAATCAATAAAGAACGAATCATTATTCTTGTTATATAGCTTATCGGGGTTGACATCAGTATAAATAATACTTGCGTTAGCAGGGGAGATTGCCAAAATCGCCAGCGCTGAGGTTGAGTAAGCTGCCAATTGCTTTTGAAGTCTACTTGAGATCGTCTTTTCCTGTATTTTCGTTTTAACTTTCATAAGATGGTGTGTCTTAGATTTTCATTAAACGAAATTCAAATTGGTTTATTTTATCAGTACACTTCTTAATATACAACAATCTATAACAACAACCGAGCACAATTAAATGTTATTTATTCTCTTCCTTAACTATTTCCGGAAAATTAATTTCATGCTTAGCTGCCTTCGTATTTTTAGGTAACCTATCAATATTTGAACTATGAAAGAATAAAATATCGCCCTCATATCCGGATGTTCCCCGGCCGACTTGAACAAACTCATCATTATCAAATTCAAAACCAACATACCCGAGGTCTTTCATAAAACTCAAAACGATCGTTCTATTCTCTCTTCTTGCCTCTACCAGGATCATTGGGTGGAATCGGATAATGATCTCCTGTAATTCCGGTAGCACTATGGTCTCGTATCCTTCTACATCGATCTTGATGAAATGAAGGTCTCGCAGATCATTAAATAACTGACTGCCTCTTTTCATTTTTGCAGGGAACAGATCGATTTCAACATTCCCTGTTTGTTCGTGATCTTCCACCACAAAATGGGAACCTGAGGAGATATATCCTCTGCGTTTACGAGCCGTGTTACCCAGTTCAATATCCTTGTCTTCTGAACCTATAGCGTAGGGCAGGATGGTCACGTTTTGATGCTTTCGAACATTTCTCTTCAACACTGCCACTATGTCCATGATGGGTTCAACCGCATATACTTCCCCGTTCTTACCTACCCACTTTGCAAACAAACGGGTGAAATAACCCAGGTTAGCGCCTATATCTATCACGATATCATCTGGCCTGATAACATTTTTTAAAAAATACGTGTAAGTGTAAAGCTTGTTGTTCTTAAGCAATCCCAGGTAATAATAAAGAAAATACATCCGGCTGAGAACAGCGAGATACTGACGGAAAGGTAATAACCAAAAAAGCAGCCGCCTGAATAATGCAGAGATCTTCATCGGGCGTCAAAATTACAATTATTATGCTGGAGGTATGCTAATTAACGAAGAGCTTCTTAGTAAGGAGCGTCCCATTCAGGTCGACCTTTACTATATAAATATTTCTACCGGCGCGATCCAGATTGATCCGGGTTTGTGCATCCTGAAGCGCCAAATTCTTAACTTCTCGTCCATCGAGATTATAAACCGATATGCTCCCTTCCGCTTTTACATTTTCAAATAAATTAAGATAGATACTGTTTTCAAAACTGTAAATACTCATATAATCCTCGATTTTTGGTTCCGGAATGGATGCGGGATCAGTGAGTGTAATTTCGTTCGAAGCTGCGGAAAGTGCATTGGTGAAAGCGTTTACTCCATCCGCAATAGTTAAAATAAATACATTATACGGAGCCCATTCCACTATAAGATCGCCGTCCTTATCAGTTGCAAGGGGACTCAAGGTAATTTGCGGATTAAATCCGGTTTTAATAATGTGTAAATAATTTGTCGACCCTACAGCAACGGCATCAGCCAGGTTGAAAGATGCCGCATCCTGCTTTTTAACCACAATAATTCGATAAGAGTCCACTAATGTTTCATCCGGAGCCTTATCAAATGCAACTCTCATATCGCTTCCATTGTGATTATTGGCAATATCAGTGGCTACCACATTGGTTGCCGGATCCGTAGAAGGTGCTTCACCAGCCAATATCGAAACATCAGGCTGATTTTCATATGCATAATCCTTTATCGTAAAGGATTTTCCATCAACCGCAACATCCAACCTTGCCCAGCCATAATAGGTATTGCCACCCACAACAAGCTGCAATCCGAGATATTTATCATTCGCACCAAGCCAATTCCCGCCTGAATAAGACACAATACCGGTAACACTGACTGCCATCTTCATCCCTGAGCCGAACATAAACATCTGCGTCGATTGAATCGGATCATATTTATTCAGGGCTAACGGGCCTATAGTCATAGAAGCACCAATAGTTATAAATTCTGCCCTTGCACGGTTGCTGCCAAGAGCCTCGAGTTCAACCATCCCCATATTCGCACCGGTTCCGGAAAATGTAAGCAGTTTAAACGTAAAATCGTATGTGAAATCATTGTTAAGGTCAAGCTGATGCATGTCACCTTTGGCTGAGTACGTCATATCCGGATCTACATCCGTATAAATGATAGCGGCATCTGCTTGTGTTCCAACCCCTAATACTGCACCGGCAGCTATTGAATAGGACTTAAGTTTGTTGATTAGTTGGCTCGCAGACTTTTTTGAAGAAGATTTGCTGTTCATGGCGTATGGATTATCGAATGAGTTAATAGATAATAACGTAGGATGACAGACTTTTTGTATCACGTAACTATACTGTTAAAATAATAAAAAGTCGGCTTCCTAGCAAAACTAAGTAATAACATCACATTTATTCGAGATAACTGATTACTTCACGTACACCAACCTGCGTGTTGAATCTACGCTACCTGCTGTGGTGTTACCCATCGGAACTGTGCACCATGAAAATATAATCGAGTCTCCAACATATCTAATCTTCGTTCTGTAAAACTTCCAAAATCTTCTTAATGATCAACTCCTCCTCGTTTTTTGAAAGTTGGTGATTGCCCTTTTCTAAACTGATGAATTCCGTATCTGTATTTATAAAATGCATACGGGCATACTCCATATTTTGGTAGGATACTAATTTGTCTTTTTTACTATGCACATAAGTTACCGGTACCACTAATTTTACCCAATCCGGTTCCAGAATTTCAAGCTCATGCTGATGACTAAATTTTTCTTCAGTTGCCACTTTCCATGCTTTTGAAAGAAACCATTTAACCGGAGGATTCCTGGCCAATCGAGAATACCACATTATTTTTTCGTGCTCGGGTGCAATTGCCGGCGCCAACAACATGATATGGGCAATTTGTTCCGGATTGTCAATTGCTATCTTGGCAGCAATGGGACCACCGTAGGAATGTCCAACCAATATTATCTTAGACCAACCGGTTTGTTTGTCTATTATCGTTTCAATAGCCTCTGCTTGCATCTTGATCGATGTGAAGGGCACTCCATATTCACTCGATCCATAACCCAGCCGGTCTACAGCAATTAAACGAGCTACACTGTTTAATTCATGATTCATCATTATTTCAGAAAAGGTAAGGAGATTACCCGGAGCTCCATGAATAAAAATTACAACGTTAGAGTCATCAGCGGTTACATTTAATTCAGCAAAGCGGATCTTTAAATCATTGAACCGCTTGGTTTGGATTTGGATCTCAAGATTTTTTCTTTCGAATTTTGAAGCAATTTTTTTAGCAGATGCATGGTTCTTTGCGCAGGAATTAAAAACTACAATACAAAGACATAGGTAAAAAAATGTTCTTATTTCAATATTCATTATATGATAAACTTAAGGATTATTGAACAAACAGTGTACTTTTGCAACTTGATCAGATGAATTCCACCTTCATAAAAATATCGCAAATGCCTAAGCTGGCCTTCGTTATTTTTGTAGTAGCAATATTACAATTCCTTAGCTGTCAGAAACCCGAAACTATCCCGGTTGAGAACTTATCCGGGAATGTGGTTGGGATATTGGGTCATGGTGGGCGTGGTCAACATTTTATGGTACCACAAAACTCTCTCGCCAGTGTTAAAAAGGCGCTCACATATGAGGGAGTGGGGTTTGAAATAGATGTGCAACTGACACAAAACAATGCTATCGCCGTATTTCATGACAAATATCTTGACGGGTCGACCAAATGTGAGGGTATGGTTCGAAATTTTACCACCAATGCAATTATTGATTGCGAATATAGCTCGTCCGCATTGAGTCGCCTCAGGGCAACTCACAATATTTCCATGCTTGAAAAAATATTGCATTATGCCACGAAGAGTGAACCCAAGCCGCAGATTTCCTTGGATGTTAAATTATACGCAGACTCAAGTGAGGATAGACAAACGTACATTGAAACCTTTGCAAAAAGATTAGTGGAGACCGTAGAAGCCGTTTACCCTGTCAATAAAGTGTTTATAGAATGTCCAAATGCAGAGTTTCTTAAAACTGTCCAAGAACTAAATCCCGATCTTCGCCTGTTTGCATACCAGGATTTTGAGCAAGCGTTAAGGACTGCGGTAGAAAACGGATTCTATGGTATCACTCTTGCGCATAAGAAAACAAATTCTGACCAGGTAAAGCTGGCGCATAGCAAAAACATCAGGGTGATGCTTTTTGGAATTGGATCAACAAGTTCGGTGCGTGCCGCAATTAGCTACTCACCCGATTACATACAAGTAGAAAATATTCCCAATGCACTAAATGTGCAATACGAATGATCAATTTTCTTCAGAAGTCTGAGTTTAGTTTTATATGGACCTTGTTCAAAAGGCTCTCCATCGTAATGCTCATATATACGATCTGTCGAATCTTATTTTACTTCTTTAACAAGGATTTGTTTCCGGCTATTCAATTCCCGGACTTCCTTCTAATTTTATTCCGCGGCCTGAGGTTTGATATATCTGCCATTATTTACTTTAACCTCCTTTTCATATTTCTATCAATTGCCCCAATAACGATCCGCCTCAAACCATGGTATGAGCAAACGCTTAAGGCCGTATTCTATATATTTAATTTCGTTGCGCTTTGGTTTACTGTAGTTGATTTTGAGTTTTATAAGTACACCCTGAGAAGGACTACCATAGATATAGGCGGATATTTCAGTGATTTTTCGAGCATGCTCTGGACCTACGTGAGTGAATTTTGGTATCTATTGGGCATACTTTTTCTCCTGATATTGATTATGGAGATCTTATATCGACGAACCAAAGCTTCTTCCGTTACCACCTATTATAACCCAATAACCCAAATCATCATTTTTATAATTTGTATCGGAGCCACAGGCATAGGTGCACGGGGTGGGGTACAAGGTATCCCCCTAACTCCCATCAATGCTTATGGAAGCGGAGATCCGAGATATGCTCCCCTTGTAAACAATACGCCTATCAATCTAATTTATTCTTATGGCCATAAACAACTACAAGAAAAAGATTATTTCAGCCTTGAGGAAGTAAATGAAATTTTTAATCCATGTGATAATTATTTACCTGACTCCAGAGGTATTATCAGGCTGGATACGTCAAGAAAGGATAATGTAATGATCATTGTAATGGAAAGTTTCTCAAAGGAATATTTTGGCATCTACGGTGCTGAAGAAAGTGCAACACCGTTTCTGGATTCATTGGGGGAACACGCACTGGTTTATGATCAGATGTACGCAAATGGATACCGCTCAGTTGATGGTAT
>JACZTA010000331.1 GCA_022573915.1 Bacteroidota bacterium
TTAATGCGATTGAATATCTATGGGATTTTGGTGACGTAAATACTGACTCTATAGCGAATCCATCACATACCTATGATTCAATTGGATCCTATACTGTGTGTCTGACAGCTATTAATAATTGTTTAGCGGATTCGGTTTGTAAACAAATTACCGTAGTGAATTCATCTATCCATGAAGAAATGAAGCAATATAATATTGCAGTTTATCCCAATCCGTTTAAGGATCAAGCTACATTCTTATTTTCCTTTAATCCTCACCAGTTAGAACAGTTATCGCTGATAATATTTGATGTTTTTGGTAGGGAGGTAACGAGAATACAAAACATCACTTCGAACAAAATCAAGATTAATGGTGGTAATCTATCTACCGGACTTTACTTTTATAAGCTAACGGAGGAAGGACAATCTATTTCAACTGGCAAGTTCGCTGTTCAGTAAATCGTTTGTTCTTTCCTAATCACAGTCGCCATTCAGTTTCTCAACATTTTTCGTTTAATCACCATGAATTCACAAAAAAATATAAAAAAGAATTGATAACGCGCCGATTATTGAACACTTTTATAGCGTTTGATAATTGTAATAAACAAATCATATCAGAATATGCTCTTGATATTATTCCAGGTCAGAAAAAATTGTCTCAGACTCCACATTTAGTAAATAGACTCTACGGAAAGATACCCAGCAACTGATACGATGTGGCGATCTTGTTCAATGAGCATACATAAGCTGCGGTACGCAGATCTCTGATCTTTTTATTTTTCTTCCAGATATCCCTGATCTGATTATAGGCCGAGACCATCGTCTCTTCCAGGCCCGAATTAACCAGGTCGATCTCGTCTGCACCTTTAGTGATCGACATTTTTTCACGAACAGACAGGCCCTTGTTCGTTAGCTTTTCAATAGTCTGGGTAAGCTTGAGATAAGCCAATTCATCAAATCGTTTAGCAAGCCTGCCAAAACGAACCCTGGAGATATTTTTTAACCATTCGAAATAGGAGACTGTTACACCCCCTGCATTTAAGTAGAGATCAGGCACGATCATCACTCCCTTTCGAAGCAGGATCTGCTCGCCTTTGGGAGTAATCGGGCCGTTAGCCGCTTCACCAATGATCCTGGCTTTTATCCGGCCGGCATTTCTTTCATGAATCTGGCCTTCGAGAGCTGCAGGAATAAGAATATCGCAATCCATTTCCAATATTTGTTCACGTCTTTTAAATGTGCTGACTCCGGGAAAACCCTTGACGCCGCCTTTTCGTTTTTTGTACTTTATAAGTCGTTCTACATCAATCCCTTTACTATTGTAAATGGCAGCATCATATTCACCAACCCCAACAATGATCGCACCTGCTTCGGCAAAGAATTTAGCAGAATAATAGCCCACATTTCCAAGTCCTTGAATGGCAACGCGCTTTCCTTCCAAACCGGTGGTCAATCCTAATTTCTTCATATCATCCTTAAAACTAACCACCTCATTAAGGCCATAATAAACACCTCTTCCGGTTGCTTCCGTCCTGCCGCGAATACCTCCCTGGCTCACAGGTTTACCTGTGACACATGCGTATACATCGGTTTCTTCCTGGTTCATGGTTTGATATGTATCCAGTATCCAGGCCATTTCTCTCGAACCAGTGCCATAATCGGGTGCCGGTACATCAATTCCGGCTCCAATAAAGTTTTTCTTGATCAATTCTATCGTATATCTTCGGGTAATTCGCTCCAGTTGCTCAACATTATATTTCCTTGTGTCCAGGCATATCCCGCCTTTTGCTCCACCGAATGGTACATCCACAACGGCACATTTATAAGTCATGAGTGAGGCCAGGGCCATAACCTCGTCCTGATTAACCTCGGGGCTGAACCGGATGCCGCCTTTGGTAGGTAGTTTATGATGACTATGCTGCACCCTGTAGGCGGTAAATACTTCAATGCTTTTACCAATTTTAACAGGAAACTGCATCCTATAGACACTGTTGCACGCTTTTATTTGTGCTAATAAAGCATCTGAAACAGAAATATGCCTGGCTGCTTTATCGTAATAATATTGAACACTTGCCAGGAAGCTTTGATCATTGTGCATTTGATTCTTTTATTTTAATTCGTCAGACTTTTTCTCCAGCTTCGAGATTTTGCGGTCTAATCTAAACAAGTAAAGTATAATACCCAGAAAGATCGTCACCAACACCATGACTACGACATATATCAATCCTGATTCTCGCATCTTCTCTGCCATTGTAATGTCAGCAGGTTCTGCTTCCTGAGCCTTGGTTGTCACCGATAAGATCATAAGTATAATAATGTAAAACAGCCTTTTCATTTTCCTTTTCTAATTACTGAGTGATTTAATTAGAAGGTTATTGTACCTTATCTTCAGACTCGCGATCCACACACCCAAC
>JACZTA010000153.1 GCA_022573915.1 Bacteroidota bacterium
TTTTAAGCATCAGCGTATTTGAGAAAACACCCATATATCAAGTGTTTCGGGAATTTGATCACAGAAAAAAGGAAGTAATAAATCCTAATCAGTTGAATCTCTTTGAGTTATAACCGGACAGTAGTGACTTTGTATATAGCTTAAATACAAGTCATCAATACCAGAGAATATTTCTATCTCTAATGAAGAAGAAAAAATACTAATACATCCACATGAATTAACTTCTACTACTGAAACGTTGCCAACACCTGCTGTCGCCCATTGAATGGTAACACTATTCGTTGTTCCACTTGATATTATATTGCCACCTGTTACAAACCATTGATAAGTTGAGCCGGTAGTTTGGGTTACCGAATAGGTTACTACCTGAAAAGCATTCACTTTAGTTTGACCAATAATGGTAACGCTGCCGGGTAAGGCACAAACAGTTATAAAATGAGTATCCATAGCAATACAGTTATTGCTGTAGTTAACTATTACACTATAACTCGTATCCGAAGCCGGACTTACTATAATACTTGTAGTCGTATCGCCAGTGCTCCATAGGGTTGAAATACCACCTGTAATGGATAGGGTTGCAGAATTGCCTGTACAGATGGAGTCGGGACCAGTTATCGTATCGATTGGAGTGTTATTGATAGTTAAATTCACAGTTATGATGCTATCACATCCAGAGCCATTGGGAATTGTATCCAGATAATTACCACTAGTCGTCCAGGTGTAATTGCCGCTTGGCGGAATGAAGCTATCACAAGTTGTTGGATTGATGGTTGCCACGCTATTATTAATCGTTAGGTTTACCGTGATAATACTATCACATCCGGAGCCATTCGGAATGGTATCCATATAGGTACCACTTACTGTGAGAGTTGCATTTCCACTTGGTACAGTATAGCTGCTACAAACTACTACTGTTAAGGTGCTGACCGTTACAGGGCAACCAAATTGAACTATGAAGGCATCTGTTGTTCCCCCCTGGAGCGAATCTTGAAAAGCATTCAAAGTTGGTATATCAAGACTTCTTGTATTTCCTACAATCGTAATGTTATTTGAATCTATAGCTGTCACTCCAATGCATATTTCTTCATCAGAACCTCCATACAATGTCGACCAACGCATTATCCCATTAGCGTCAAATCTAAAAACAGCCATGTCCTTACCCCCTCCCAAAGAGGACTGTGCAGGATTAATTAAATTCAAATTGGTACTGGTCGTGGAATATGAAAGGTAAACGTGGCCATTTGTATCTACATCCAACCCAGCATTATTATTTGTTGTATATGCGCCAGTCGTCAAATCTGCCCCGCTACCTCCCACAAATGTTGACCATTGGCGAGTTCCGGTTGAATTGAATTTAATTAAGAATGCCTCACTGCTTCCAGCATGTGTTGGTTGAAACGCATTGAGCATTGATAATCCAGATCCGCAGCTTCCTGTGAAATAAACGTTTCCTTGATCATCACAGGCTGCATCTGTCCCTACTTCAGAAGCTGTTGAAGACCCATAATATGTTCCCCATAATCTGGTACCGTTCGAGCCACTAAACTTCATCATATAAGCATTATACTTGCCGGCAGAAGATGGTCCACTATAGGAAGTTTGCAAAGCTCCCGCGGTAGCAATATTATTTGTACTCCTGGTATTTCCTATAGTAAAAACATCACCATTATTGTCTACCGAGATGTCTCTTACATGATCTATGCTGTTTCCTCCAGCATATGTACCCCATTGTCTTACTCCAGAACTATTGAACTTAGCCACAAAGCCGTCATAAGTATTGCAGCAATAATTATTTGGGGCATGTGTTCCAGCTGTTCCAATATTATTATTACTTATTGCCAAACCACCAAGAAACACATCCCCATTGGTTGAAATTGCAACACCATTGCCTTCATCGTGATTAATGCCACCATAATACGTAGCCCACTGCCTAACGCCGGCAGCGTTAAAGTAAATAAGAACTGCATCTGTACCACCACCTGAAGTATTTTGATGCGCGGAAGCTACAGGGAAATCCGAACTACTTGATTGACCTGAAATAGCAATATCATTACCTTTTCCACAATGAACATCAAATCCAAGATCACTACCTGATCCGCCATAATACGTGGACCAAAGTCTATTGCCATTTGCGTCGAATTTTACTACTACAATATCATTACTCCCGGCATTTGCAGATTGATGGCCAGCTTGCACCGGGAAATTGTTGCTATTAGAATAACCGACAGCGATGACATTGCCAACCGAATCATTCTCAACAGAAAAGAAGATCTCGTCTGCATCTCCGCCGTAATAAGTTGCCCAACCTACTTGCGGGTCTATTATTAATTCCTCCTCTGTGTTATAATTCTTAACTTCAAAAGAAACTTGATCATTCTCCAGGCTATATGATGCCAACAATTGCTTCCCGTTCTGATAAACCTCCGGAGCGCCTTCAATGATGCTGCCCATTTCGGTAGTAACATTCAAGGATCCTCCATCAATAATTGAAATGCCCTTTATCCCATGATATTTGAGCTTAATTTGCGAAATATCCCCACCGGGATGAACAACAAAGTCATATTTAATTCCAACCAGGTTTGGAGCTGTATATATTATCCAATCAATGTCTGGATATATATCATGATATGTTATTCTTTTATACTCTTTTACTCCTAATATCCCATGTGTATTAATAGATGTGTAATGGTTTTCATAATAACATGTTACTTCTTCTGAACTTTCTATAATTGAATTATTGTTTGCTCCTAACAACTGAACATCAATTCTGTACGCAATATGGTTGAACTCTTCTACACTTGTTTTTACCTCATTTTCCTTTTCTTCTGCGACCATTTGTTTTGTCCTAAACACATAACTAAGTCTGTTTTTTAGCAAGTATGTTTCAACACCTTCAGTTCTTCGATAATAAAGCACTTCCGTAGCTTCACTATTATCTTCTCTTACAAGTTGTCCTTTGTTTTCCAAAAAACCTGTTAGCTTTTGTCCGTTTGACAATCCAGGGAACAGGAATAGAGTTAAAAATATTATACTCGCTTTTTTCATAGTTTTTACTCTTGATGTTCGCCTATACTAAGTGCTATGCAGTACACGGGCGTCCCCGTCTACTGTATGGTCCGGCGCGCTAAAGCTTTGAACATTTTAAAAATACGCTTTTCTAGTTGTATCAGGGACTTCCTTGGGAGTTAAAAACAATGTCGATTTTTTTCGACTTCTCCCTTTTTTTATGCACACAAAAGCCTTGTAATTAATAGCAGAGGGTTCATGCAATGTTAGGTAATCGTTACATTTTCACCAGTTTGAAATGCTGTTTCTCGCCTTGAGAACTGACTTCAATGAAGTAAACACCCTGTACCTCAGTTATTTCAATTCGATAAATTGAAGTCATGATGTTTTCTGCTTGATAAATCAACTGGCCGGTAGTAGTATATACTTTGATAGATACTTCTCTTAGATCACCTAAATCAATAATTACCGGGCCATGACTTGGGTTAGGGGAGATAGATATCCTATTAAGAAAAGTGTTTTTCACAATGCTAAATGATGAAATCGTAGAGCACGCGGAGGTGTCTGTACAACCATTTTGGGTTACTTCAACGGCATAATCACCATTGGCGGAAGCGGTAAATATTTGTGCTGTGTCACCCGGCATGATAGCGTAGTTACTGTTGCAATCCAACCATTGGTAGGTAGCCGCTGAGGTGTTTGCAGTAATGGTGGGATCGGTTGTAGTCACACTTACATCCACGGTATTGATGGTTAAATTCAGCGTAACCACGGAATCACAACCTGCAGCATTGGTTAATGTATCTGTAGCGATATTGTTGTTGGACGTATAGGTACTGCCATCTATCCAGGTGATTGAATCGCAAGCAGCGATCGTATCTACTCCCGAGTTAGAACTATAAATAGTTAGATTTAATGTGACAATTGAATCACAGCCGCCTGCATTGAATAGGGTATGCATGGCAGTATTGTTATTGGTGTTGTAAGTATTGCCGTCAATCCAGGTGAAGGAATCACAGGCCGTTATGGTGTCTACCACCGAGTTGGGACTATATAAAGTCAGATCCAACGTGACCACTGAATCACAGCCAGCAGCATTGAGCAGCGTATCCGTAGCTGTATTGTTATTGGAAGTATAGGTAATGCCATTTATCCAGGTGATACTGTCGCATGCATTAATGGTGTCTATGCCTTTGTTGTCTATTGTCAGGTTCAAAGTTATCACTGAATCACAACCTATTGCATTGGTTAAGATATAAGTAGCAGTATCGTTGCTAGAGGTATAGGTTTTACCGTCGATCCATATGATACTGTCACAGTTGGTTATGGTATCGATGCCTGCTGTACTCTTAGTCAATGTCAGGTATAAGGTAACAACCGAATCGCAACCCACTGCATTGACCAAGGTATCCGTTGAGGTGCTGTCATTCGAGGTGTATGTATTACCGTCAATCCAGGTAATGCTATCACAAGAGGCGATGCTGTCTGTTGAGTAGCTACTGTTCAATATTGTCAGGTTCAAAGTAACTATTGAATCACACCCGTATGTGTGTAAGGTAGCCGTGGCATTATTAGTGGTAGAGGTGTAGGTTACACTGTTGATCCATGTAAAGCTGTCGCAAGCAATTATCACATCTATACCAGTTGAAGGCGCACAAGGGCTTAACTTTACTATAAAAAAATCGACAAGGCTGTCGGGTGTCAAATAATATGTTCCTAGGCTCGGATCAAAATCTGCCGTATCATTATAGAATCCGGTCAGGTATTCATTACCCGAAGCATCGACAACGATGGACAAGGCTTGATCCTGACCTGTCCCTCCCAAGGATTTAGCCCAAATTAAATTTCCTCCGGTATCTAACTTTTGGATAAAAGCGTCGTTACCACCATTTGAAATTAATTCGAAAACTCCTATACCCGGATCAAAGTCTACAGTGTCTCCATAAATCCCGGTTAATAGCAGATTGCCGGAGGTATCCGTTGTGACGCAAAGTCCCATATCACCCGTAACTCCACCCGTAGAATTAGCCCAAATAAAATTTCCGCCGGTATCTAATTTTAAGATAAAGATATCTCCGCTGCCTTTACTAGACAAATTGAAGATAGCTGCGCCCGGATCAAAATCACCAGCGCCTTGAAAGGCTCCTGTTATATATACATTACCAAATGTACCGAACGTCATGGATTCCCCATTATAAGGTAGAGGTCCACCTATTGCCCTGGCCCAAATAAAATTCCCACCGGTATCTAACTTCAACACAAAAGCATCCGCCCAACCATTTGAAATCAAGTTGAATATTCCTGCTCCAGGATCAAAGTCCACGGTGTCATAAAATGCGCCTGATACGTACAAATTGCCCAGCGTATCAGTAATAACGGCCCAAGCCTTATCGTTTTGTATCCCTCCAATGGATTTGACCCAAATAAGATTTCCGGCTGTATCCAATTTTTCTATAAAAATATCGAAACCGCCGTTGGAAGTAAAGTTTAATACCGGCGCACCCGGATCCAGATCTGCCGTGTCGAAATAATACCCAACTGCATACACATTTCCGGCCGGATCAACGGAGACAGATTGACCTGTGTCATGATAGTCTGGACCTCCCATGGATCCGGCCCAAATAAAATTCCCGGCAGCATCCAATTTTAGGACAAAGATATCATACTTCCAAGTTGCTATCAAATTGAATGTCCCCGCACCCGGATCAAAATCTACAGTATATTGGAACCGTCCAATTACGTGAACATTGCCGGCCGCATCTATAGTGACATCTTGCGGAGAATCGTCACCTATTCCACCTATGGAAATAGCCCAAATAAAATTCCCGGAAGCATCTAATTTTTGAACAAAAGCGTCATGAATTCCATTTGAGCTCAGGTAGAACGTCCCTGCCCCCGGATCAAAATCCACTGTATCTTCAAATGTTCCAGCTACATACAGGTTGCCC
This sequence comes from Bacteroidota bacterium, assembly GCA_022573915.1. GTDB lineage: Bacteria > Bacteroidota > Bacteroidia > Chitinophagales > JACZTA01 > JACZTA01. The sequence goes on from JACZTA010000153.1 coordinate 5,955, forward strand.
GCCCCATCCACAGTAATTGAATAACCAGCCTCATCTGAGATTCCTCCTATGGATTTGGCCCAGTCTAATTTTGTGAATTGAGCATGCGATGTAATTGATAACAAGCATATCAGAAGTCCTAAGTAGATTTTTTTCATGGTTATTCTCTTATGAGTTTATATCGTTGCATCTCACCATTTGTACTCACTTCAATAAAGTAAACACCGGGAGCTTCCTTAAATTTAAATTGGTGAATTGAAGTATTGATATTTTCTGCTTGATAAACTAACTGACCGCTCTCGCTAAATATTTTGATTGATACATTTCTCAAGCCACCAAAATCGATATTTACCACTCCGGAGCTTGGATTGGGAAATATAGATACACCACTAAACAATAGGTTTTCCACTGCGCTAAATGATGAGATAGTAACACACGCCGACGTGTCTATACAACCGTTTTCAGTCACTTCGACGGCATAATCACCATTCGCTGTAGCGGTGAATGTCTGTGACGTTTCCCCAATAAGTATGGCGTAGTTATTATTGCAGTCTAACCATTGGTATGAAGCTCCTGTTGCATTTGCTGTAATCGTAGGATCAGTTGTAGTCACACCTACATCCACGGTATTGATGGTTAAGTTCAGTGTAACCACCGAATCACAACCTGCTGCTATGGTTAAAGTATCTGTAGCTGTGTTGTTGCTTGCCGTGTATGTATTTCCATCGATCCAAGTGTATGAATCACAGGCAGTGATGAAATCTGTCCCGGTATTTGGAGTGCACGGACTTAACTTTTGGATAAAAACATCGTAATTGCCATTTGAAGTTAAATTAAAGAGCGTCGCATTCGGATCAAAATCTACCGTGTCTCGATAAGTTCCAGTTATTAACACTTTGCCCGAGGTATCGGTAGTGATGGAATAACCATAATCAGCATATGTTCCACCCATGGATATCGCCCAAATAAAATTCCCACCGGAATCTAACTTCTCGATAAAAACATCGTAAAAGCCATTTGAAGTCAAATTGAAGACCGCCGCGCTCGGATCAAAATCTGCCATACCTATATAAAATCCAGTTATTAACACATTACCCGAGGCATCGATACAAATGGAATTACAAATATCAGTTGATGTTCCTCCTATTGATTTAGCCCAGATAAAATTCCCGCTAGCATCTAACTTTTGGATAAAAACATCGGTGTTTCCATTTGAAGTTAAATTGAATGTCGCCGCACCCGGATCAAAATCGACGGTGCCTTTATAATATCCGGTTACATACACATTAGCTGAGGTATCGATAGCGATGGATATACCATGATCAATAACTGATCCTCCCATGGATTTGGCCCAAATAAAATTCCCACCGGCATCTAATTTTTGGATAAAGATATCTAAGTCGCCATTTGAAGCTAAATTGAAGGTCGCCGCACCTGGATCAAAATCTACAGTGTCTTGATAAATCCCAGTTATTAACACATTTCCCGAAGCATCCGTAGTGACGGAATTACTATAATCACTAGATGCTGCTCCCATGGAATTGGCCCAAATAAAATTCCCACTAGCATTTAATTTCTGGATAAAAATATCGTAGGCGCCATTTGAAGTCAAGTTGAAAGTCGCCGCACCCGGATCAAAATCTACCGTGTCAATATAAAATCCAGTTATTAACACATTGCCCTGGATATCGATAGTGATAGAAGCACCGCCATCCTTTGATGTTCCACCCACGGATTTGGCCCAAATAAAATTCCCACTGGCATCTAACTTCTGGATAAAAACATCGTAAAGGCCATTTGAAGTCAAATTGAACGTCGCCGCACCCGGATCGAAATCTACAGTGTCTTTATAAAATCCAGTGACATACACATTACCTGAGGCATCCGTAGTAATGGCAACACCAACATCACTTTGTGTTGCTCCCATGGATTTAGCCCAAATAAAATTCCCACTAGCATCTAACTTTTGAATAAAAATATCCTCCAAACCATTTGAAATCAAATTGAAGGTCGCCGGACCCGGATCAAAATCTACCGTATCCTGATAAGTTCCAGTTATTAACACATTGCCCGAGTCATCGGTAGTGATAGATCGACCATTATCATTAGCTATTCCACCCATAGATTTGGCCCATTCGAATTTAACACCTTGAGCATGAACTGCCGTTGAAAGTGCACAGATTAGAAGTCCTAAGTGGATTTTTTTCATATTATATTTTGTTTGCCAGCTAAATACTTAAAATAACGATACGTGTTTCACAAAATAAGCACAATACAGCACATAGGAAAATACAATTTTACAATCAAACTTTAATGTTTCGCGTTTTAAAGCAGGGGTGTTCAAGCAGGACTGAACTTATTATGTTAAAATTTGTTTAATTTTGTAACTCCAATCAACTCAAACAGGGTTTTTATGATACATGTAACAGAAAAAGCATCTGAAAGAATCAAGAATTTGATCAAGGAAAATAAATATGATTCTGATTATTTCCTTCGGATAAGAGTATCTGCAGGCGGTTGCTCGGGCCTTTCCTATGAACTGGATTTTGATAATAAATCAGAGGAAGCAGATCAGGTCTTTGAGGAAAAAGGCGTGAAGGTGGTTACAGATCTTAAAAGCATCTTGTATCTCTATAACACTACTTTGGATTTTTCAGACGGGTTAAATGGTAAAGGATTCGAATTCAATAATCCGAATGCTACGCGTACATGCTCCTGTGGTGAGAGTTTCTCTGTTTAATTATAGAGCGGAAATCCTTTTACGAATTCACGAACCTCATTCTTCACCTTCTCGGTTAAGGTTTCATTTTCAGGATCCATCAGCAAACTGTCTATCCAATCGACGATGGTGATCATGTCTGCTTCTTTCATTCCACGTGACGTAACAGCCGCAACACCGATCCTGTTTCCGGAGGTCACAAAGGGTGACTTGTCATCGAAAGGAACCATGTTCTTATTGACCGTGATGTTCGATAGCACCAATGTATTCTCTGCCTTTTTACCCGTCAACTCTTTGTTTCTAAGATCGATAAGCAGGAGATGACTATCGGTTCCTCCGGAGATCACATTATAGTCTTTATCTACAAAAGCCTTCGCCATTGTTTGGGCATTGGCTATCACTTGTTTGCAATATTCTTTATAGTCATCGGTTAAGGCTTCCCTAAATGCCACTGCTTTGGCGGCAATCACGTGCTCTAATGGTCCACCCTGAATGCCCGGGAAAACAGAACTATCCATGAGCGCACTCATCATCCTTACCTCGCCCTTAAGCGTTTTTATTCCCATTGGGTTAGGAAAATCCTCGCCCATTAAAATTAATCCACCTCTAGGGCCCCTTAATGTTTTATGAGTCGTCGTTGTTACAAAATGACAATGCGGGATTGGATCATTGAGCAATCCTGCTGCTATCAAACCTGCAGGATGCGCAATATCTGCCATGAGAAATGCATCTATTCTATCAGCAATCTCGCGAAACCGTTTATAATCCCAGTCGCGGGAGTAGGCAGACGCACCCGTAATGATCAGTTTTGGTTTCTCCTTTAAAGCAATTGCTTCCACTTCATCCAT
>JACZTA010000154.1 GCA_022573915.1 Bacteroidota bacterium
GCTACCTTCAATTTTTTAGCTTGGAAGACTTAAGACATCCGGGCGATTTATTACAATAATTTCATACTTTTACGCACCATGTGTGGAATTGCAGGTGTAGTCGCCTTCACAGGCCAAGCCCGGGAATACCAGTCTGATATAGAGCAAGCGGTTTCAACTTTATCCCAAAGAGGTCCTGATTCTAACGGTATTTTCATCCATAATCATATTGCGTTCGGTAGTAGTCGATTATCTATAATTGACACATCGGAAAAAGCGAACCAACCCCTTCATGATGCCAATGCCCGGTATGTGATCGTTTATAATGGCGAGATCTATAATTACAAAGAACTTCGAAAAGAGCTCCTGCAAAAAGGAGTAGAGTTTAAAACTGAATCGGATACGGAAGTACTTTTGAACATGTATATCCATTTTAAAGATGACTTTCTTAATCGCCTGAATGGTTTTTACAGTTTTGCCATTTATGACAAGGAAACAGGATCCGTCTTTATCGCAAGGGATAAGATCGGAATTAAGCCACTCCTTTACTACCAGGATGATGATAAATTAATATTCGCATCGGAGATGAAGGCGTTACTTGCCTTCCCCATTCGACGTAAAATAGACTCAACCTCTCTTTATCAATATTTGCAGTTGAATTATATTCCCGCACCTGCTACTATTTTAGAAGGAGTGCAAAAGCTTGAGCCGGGAAACTATCTTGAATATTCAAATAACGAAATAAAAAAAGTCAGCTATTATAACATTGAAATTAGCAGCAACCCGGATATCAAATCCAATCACTATAATGATCAAAAAACCCAACTAAGAAAATTGATAGACAATTCAGTTGAGAAGAGAATGATCTCAGATGTTCCGCTGGGATCCTTTCTGAGTGGCGGACTTGATTCTTCTATCATTGTTGCTACAGCAGCGCAGTTCACCAAAAAGCTCAGCACATTCACCATAAGCTATCCGGATGACCCGATGTATGATGAATCGAAGTACGCGGCGATGGTTGCTAAAAAATTCAATACTGACCATACGGTTTTTGAAGTAAACAATGATTCTCTATTCGAACATCTGGATAACGTATTGAATTATCTTGATGAACCCTTTGCCGATTCCTCGGCATTACCCGTATACATATTATCAAATCTTACCCGCCAAAATATAACGGTAGCATTATCCGGCGATGGAGGGGACGAACTTTTTGCCGGATACAATAAGCACCATGCCGAATGGTTGAGCTTGATCAAGGATAGCCGGGGTAAGATGCTGAGTTGGTTTTCGCTGCTTTGGAAGGTTTTGCCACAATCCAGGAATTCATTTATATCTAATAAAGTAAGGCAATACAATAGATTTTCCACCGGTGCAAAACTCAGCAGTGCAGATCGCTATTGGTATTGGGCAACTTTTACTGATGAGAAAATGGCAGCGGAAATGATGGTCACAGGATTCGATGAGAAGGAGTATGACAATCGGAAGCAGCATATATTGAGATATTTAAATAATGAAACAAATTCTTTAGATAATGGCAGTGAGGATCAAAAGATGAATGAAGTCCTTCGTACCGATGCGACTCTTGTTCTGCCAAATGATATGCTTCATAAGGTGGATATGATGTCAATGGCAAATAGTTTGGAAGTCCGGGTGCCGCTGTTGGATCATAATATTGTCGACTATATATTTTCTCTGCAGGCTGATGCCAAAATTGATAAACATCGGCAGAAAAAATTATTGAGGGATGCATATGAAGAAATTTTACCACCGGAAATCCTGACAAGACCGAAGCACGGCTTTGAAGTTCCTCTTTTAAGTTGGTTTACGACAGGATTAAGAGATAGAATTGAAAAGGAATGGTTAAATGAAGCGTTTATTCAAGAGCAAGGAATCTTTGACCCGGCAATGATGCGAAAAGTTAAAAATCGTTTATACTCATCGCGACCGGGTGATATTCAAAATGTAGTATGGAGATTGATCGTATTTCAAAATTGGTATAAGAAATACATGCCAAATTAAGTATCGGGTAAACTATCTAATGCAGTGCCAAGAATTTTAAGGATAATAAACAGGTTGAACCTGGGAGGCCCCACCTATAATGCGGGTTACCTCACCAAGTATCTTGAACCGGAATTTGAGACAAGACTTCTGGCCGGTGTAAAGGATGAGGATGAGGCCAGCTCTGAATTTATTTTGAAGCAATTGGATGTGGTTCCGGAGTATATTCCGGAGATGCACCGTTCTGTCGATATTCTGAATGACCGGGCCGCATATAAAAAAATCAAGCAGATCATACACGACTTTAAACCTGATGTGGTGCACACGCATGCATCTAAAGCAGGTTTACTGGGAAGGGTTGCAGCGCATAAATGCCGGGTACCGGTTATTGTTCACACCTTTCACGGACATGTATTTCATTCTTACTTCAATTCAATCAAAACCAGTGTAATCATAAAGATTGAAAGATTTCTGGCTAAACGGACTCATGCAATTATTGCTATAAGTGACACTCAAAAGGACGAGCTTGTCAATCGTTACAGGATCGCTCCTGCGTCAAAGTTCAAGGTTATTCCCCTTGGGTTTGATCTATCACGGTTTCAACAAGACCAGGAATTGAAAAGAAAAAAATTCAGAAAAGAATTTGGACTTAATGATGAGGATGTAGCGGTGGGAATTATTGGCAGGGTTGTACCCATAAAGAATCATATAATGTTTCTGAGGATGTTTAACAGAGTCTTAAAAGACAGTACATCTAAAGTCAAGGGGTTTGTTATTGGGGATGGATCGGAAACAAAAAAGATGATGATAATGGCGAAACAAATGGGCATGAAAATCCATTCGGGGCAGGATTATAACGCGGAGGCGGATATCTATTTCACATCCTGGATAATGGAAGTCGATGAGGTCTTGGCAGGATTGGATATTGTAGCCTTGACATCGTTGAATGAGGGCACTCCTGTGAGCTTGATCGAAGCTCAAGCCGCAGGGAAACCAATTGTGACGACTGACGCCGGAGGAATCTCAGATATTGTGAAACATAAAGAGACGGCGCTGATCAGCCCTATTGACGATGATGCAGCAATGGCCCAAAATCTCCTCGATCTCATAAGAAATGAAACTATTTTCGAGAAAATGAGCCAAAGTGGTAGAATTAACGTAAAAGATCAGATAAGCTTTGAACGATTAGTTAAGGATACCCGCATGCTCTATAAAGAATTACTCAAAATCACTTGATTACCAGTCAATTCTGAAAGTAATCGAACCGTTTTTGCAAAATCAGATGCTCCGGTTACGATCATTTTTCAGCTCAGAAGGCTGAGATTTAGTATCTTTACGGGCTTTCCTTCAAATCCCCCAACTAATATTCCCGAATGAGAAAATATTTTACGATAATTTCTATTGCATTGGTGGCGTTATTTAGTAACTCCTGCAAGGTGTTATTTCCAAATGCCATGTTCCGTTCTTCGGATGAATATGTTGTGTCAACAGATTCTTTAGCACAAACTGGTATGTCCGGTGTAGAATACAGGATTACAGGAGGCGATATCGTGCATGTTAACATATATTCAATTAAGGGTTATATTTTAATTGACGTTGGTACAGGAACCGGATTGGAAGGGCAATATGTCCAACAACAAACTTTGGAATATTTGGTACAGAATAATGGTTACTTAAAACTTCCTATAATTGATAGCATTTATGTTGCGGGAAATACAATAAAAGAAACGGAAAGATTGTTGGAAGTGGCTTATTCAGTGTATTTTAAAGAACCCTATGTGGTGGTGAAGGTTACCAATAGAAGGGTATTAGTTTTTATGGGTAACAGGGGAGCAATGGTCATACCAATTCTAAATGAGAATACTAATTTGATTGAAGTTTTGGCCATGGCCGGTGGTTTACCATCGGGTGTCAAAGCGCATAAGATTAAGATAATAAGAGGGAATCTCCATGATCCGATAATCCTTAACATTGATCTTTCAACAATAAACGGTATGAAGGAAGCGGATTTGACCATTCAGGCTAACGATATTATTTATATTGAACCGGTGCAGAATATTACTACGGGTCTGGTTAGTGAGTTTGGTCCTTATGCCAGTGCCATCAGTAGTATTTTATTCATAATTGGAACAATCATTTATATACAAAGTCTTTAATGAATACCAGAAGGAAAACAGTATTACATCCTTTGCAACGGTTGCTTGGTAAGGAATTCAACCCTAAGTTGTTCTTTACCACTATTAAGAAAAATCTGCTTTGGGCGATTCTAATTACTGTTTTAGCCTACGGTATTACCAAGGTTTATCTTCGCTATACAATTCCTGAATATGAGGCGCGGGCGCGGGTTATGATCAAAGCCGAGAATAAAGCGCAGGTATTGGATATTAAACAATTCAGCAATTTTCGCAAGGATAATATTCAGGCTGAGATCGAAATGATGAAATCCAATCTAATACTGAGTGAAATTGTTGAAACCCTCCCTCTCTCCATCAGTTATTTCAAGATGGGGAAATTTGCCTCAACTGAATTATATAAGAGCTCACCTTTTAAGTTAGAGGTGCTTGTTAAGAAGCCGGTAATTTACGGTATCCCATTTGAGGTCGTAATCATCGATCATGAAAAGTATATCATCTCCTATAAAGTAAATGAGCAAGAGTACAATAAGACTGTGGCATTCAAACAGGATTATGAAACGGATAATTTTGAATTGAGTCTGGAGCTTACCAATGCCGCATTTCTGCAAAGTCAAAATAATGGTTTGGAGGGCAAATATTTCTTCATGCTAAATGACGTCAATTCGATTAGCCGGACCCTTCTGCAGAATCTGCAGGTATACGTTGTAAATGCTGAAGCAAGTATAGTTCAAATAACTTATACAGATCGCCAGGCTATCAAGGCAGCCGATATCGTCAATACACTGGCAGAAAAATATCTTGCAAGGGATGGAGAAAGCAGGACAAAAAGCACGTCTCTCATAATGAGTTTTATCGATGAACAACTTTCAAGTGTTGGAGATGAATTGAGAAAAACAGAGGAAGCAATTCGAAATTTTAAAGTTGAAAACAAATTCATCGATATTAATAATAAAGAGAGCGACATACTTATAGGGTTTCGAAATCTGGAACAGGAACAAATTGAACTGGAACTCGAAGAAAGTACTATCGATTGGTTTCTTGATTTTGTGGAAACAGAAAACGATGTAACCAATATCGCTCCGCTTCTAAGTTTGGCGAGCACCTATGTTTTTTCAACTCTGGTTAAAAAACTGGTGGACCTTCAGGATAGAAAGGAAGAAATAATGATGCATGTAACTGTCAACAGCCCTTCGGTAAAGCTCTTGGATAACCAAATGAAAAACGTTCGTATAGCACTGATATCCAGTATTGAAAATTATCAGAAGTCTCTGGTAGCTAAGCGAATAGATCTTGAGGAGCAGATGCAAAGATATGATGATGATTTTAAATCTTTACCGGAAAAAGAAGCACAGTACCTTCATCTGAAACGATTAAGTTCTATACAAGAAAAATTCTACCTGCTGCTATTAGATAAAAGATCAGAGTTTGCTATTACCAAAGCCGGTTTCGTACCGGGTAATATCATATTGGAACATGCACTCGTACCGACTGTTCCAATTTATCCCAAGAGATCTTTGATCCAAATTATTGGACTCAGTATTGGACTGCTGATCAGTTTGGTACTCATCCTTACGAAATACATGATGCATCATAATATCTTATCTCTTTCGGATTTCGAAAGGTATTCAGATGCCGCGGTGCTGGGAATAGTACCCTCTGCGTCTAAGAGACAAGAGGATATAAATTTGGTAGTGACGACCAATCCGAAGTCGTTGATATCGGAAGCGTTCCGGTCCATTCGTATGAATTTGCAGTTCATCTCCAATGAACCGGGTCCGAAAACCATAATAGTTACATCGACAATATCGGCTGAGGGCAAAACATTTATTGCACTTAATCTTGGTGCTTCTCTCACTATGATGGGTAAGAAAGTGATCATACTCGACTTTGATATGCGTAAACCAAAGATACAGCGTGCATTTAACACCATGAATACCAGGGGTGTGAGCACCATTTTAATTGGTGAGGATAAGATAGACGATAACATCCAAAGCTATGAAATGGAAAATGCTGACCTGTTTTCCTCTAAGGTGCGTCAATTGGATTTCATTACTGCCGGCCCGATCCCACCTAACCCTTCGGAATTGATCATATCCGGAAAGACAGATGAGCTCATCGATCATCTTAAAACTAAATACGATTATATAATTATTGACTCCCCTCCTGTGGGACTGGTAGCAGATGCAATGTACTTATTGAAAAAAGTGGATTATCCAATTTATGTGCTACGGGCCGATTACTCTTCAAGAGATTTTATCAACAACATCAATTGGTTGATGTCTGAAAACAAGATCAGTAAATTATCAATTATCCTTAACGACGTAGGTAAAGGTGGCTCCGGATACGGATATGGGTACGGACAGGGTTATGCGTATGGCTATGGCTACGGTTACGGACAGGGAGACAACGGAGGGTATTATCAGGAAGAAAAAAAGAAGAAGTCCTTCTTACAGAAGATCCTTCCATTCTTAAGTTAACCAAGCGCAGTCTTTTATTAATTGGATTCGTATGCCCAAAGAATATGAAATATTCTTCTATTTCACTTTTCTGATCTTTTCGGTGGTCTTTGCGGTAATCCTGAACAGTTTATTCCTTAAATTTTCGAAGAATTTTGGGACCAGCACATATGGACCGAAGCAGGAACGCTGGACAGAACAAAAAAAACCAACGCTGGGTGGTTTTTCATTTTACATCGTATTTTTATTTTCTATTTCTGCCTATTCGGTGGTCTTTGAAATAGATCTTCTAAATAATAATTATCTCATTGGCCTGCTGCTTGCCGTCTCAAGCGGGTTTCTTCTGGGCTTAGCCGACGATGCTTACGGCACCAATCCATTTTTAAAATTCCTGGCGCAGTTTCTATGCGCAAATATACTGGTGGGTACAGGGATATATATTCCCCTTACGGAATTCAGTAATATCAATTACGTATTTACAGTGTTTTGGGTAATTGGCATAATGAATTCGATCAATATGATTGATAATATGGATGGGATTGTCACCTCGATCGCCATATGCATCATCGGTGGAACTTTGGCGTTGTTAGTTCTGGAGAATCAATATGATCAAATCTACTTTTTGATCTTGCTCGGAGTGTTTGGAACACTTTTAGGATTTCTTTATTTCAACTATTACCCTTCAAAAATGTACATGGGTGATACCGGCGCACAGTTTCTGGGAATCTTTCTCTCCACTATCGCGATCATATTTTTATGGCAAAACAAAGGTCCCGGTGGTCAAATAATTCAGGTAAGACAGTTCATACTTCCCATAAGTTTATTCATCGTGCCTTTGATTGACACTACTACAGTTTTTGTATCCAGGATCAGGCATGGACAATCGCCATTTATAGGAGGTAATGATCACCTCACGCACCACTTGGTGTATCTTGGATTTTCAGAAAGGCAGGTGATGTTCTTTCTTAGTGGCATTACCCTGATTTCTATTTTTTTAATTATTTTGTTGCAGGAATATTTTGCTCCTTGGCAAAGCTGGCATACAGGGCTGATGATCGGGTACATATTTTTCGTCTTCATCATTTTGCAAATACTCCACAGACAAGGCGGTAAAGCGAATCTCAAAAAACTTTCTAAACCTGCCAGGAAGAAAAAAGAATCTAAGCTCAGAATAAAGAAGGTAAATAAATGAATATGGATCAGGATATAATTGACAGGATTAAAAAACTTGAGGAAAAATACCAGGTCATAGGACAGGATCTACGCTCATATCTGGATGGATTATTATATGCCGATTTTCTCACTTATTGGGATTATATCCATTTGGATACATTGCTTAGCCTTCAAAGTCCGAGAACAAATCTGCCCGATGAGTCTATATTTATTCTCTACCACCAAATAACAGAACTTAATTTCAAATTGATCATCCTTACGCAGGAAGAGATCGCTAATACAGACAAGCCGGAAGTCCAATTCTTTACTGAAAGAATCAACCGACTCAACCGTTATTTTGAATCACTGGTGCATTCATTTGATATAATGATACAAGGGATGGAACCGGAACAGTTTCTAAAGTTTCGTATGTCCCTGCTGCCGGGTTCAGGATTTCAATCAGCCCAGTTCAGGATTATTGAAATGAATTCTACCGAATTGATTAATCTGGTAGCGCATGATAAAAAAGCGGAGATGGGCGGAGATGTAGAGAAGATGATAGATAATCTTTACTGGAAGCGTGGCGCTACAGAATTGGCATCCGGGAAGAAAACACTCACCTTGAAACTCTTTGAAAAAAAGTATCACAATAAATTTATAGAGCTCGGCAATGATCTCAAGAACAAACACCTCTGGGCTAAGTATAAGAATCTCTCAAGTGAAGACCAGGCTGATCCCGACCTGATATCGGCCATGAAACAATTCGATGTTCACGCCAACATCAACTGGCCCTTGGTTCATTATAAATCTGCTGTTAAATACCTGGACAAGAAACCGGAAGAAATAAAAGCAACCGGTGGAACGAATTGGCAAAAATATCTTCCCCCAAAGAATCGGAAGATTGTTTTTTTCCCGGACTTGTGGTCTGAGAAGGAACTTGCGGATTGGGGCAAGAAACCCATTGAAGAGTATAGCTTTATACCCGATTAGTATTCATTCAGAAGCAATGCATTTTAGTTCTATCGCGATCGGCGTAGGCAGACTGGTTACTTCAACTGTGGTTCTGCAGGGTTGATTGCCCTTGAAGTATTCAGCGTATATTTTATTGTAGGTTTGAAAATCCTCTTTCATATTGGTCAAAAAAACCGTAACATCTATGAGGTTATCCCATGTGTAACCTGCATCTTCAAGTACATCTTTTACGTTCTTAAATACTGAATGGCATTGTTCTTCTATATTATAAGAAACGATGTTTCCTTCATCATCCAAATCAACTCCGGGAATTTTCTTGCTTCCTTTTTCTCTGGGGCCAATCCCTGATAGAAAAAGGAGATTGTTGACCTTTCTCGCGTGTGGATAAGCGCCAACCGGTTCGGGAGCTTTTTCTGAGTGAAAAATCTCGCTTTCTGTACTCATTTTGAAATATTATTAGGGGTAAAGTGAGAAAACAAAGTTAGAAAATAATCTCACAATTAGGCAGTAGCGGGACCAATGCTTCTTGGATGTCTTCCTCAAATGCATTATGGTACAAGGAGAGCGTCTTTAACTTGGTTACCTTCCAGATTTGATCCGGTAACTGATCGATCTGATTCCAGTTGAGATCCAGGATTCGCAGATTTGTTAATTGACAGATCTCAATAGGTACACTCTTTAAAAGGTTTTTGGATAAGTAAAGCGTATGCAGATTTTGGAGATCTCCAATCTCAGGAGGTAACTCAGTGATCTTGCTATCAGTCAGGTTTAGCCATTTTAGTTTTTT
>JACZTA010000155.1 GCA_022573915.1 Bacteroidota bacterium
GATGGAATAACCATAATCATCAAACGTGCCTCCCATGGATTTAGCCCAAAGAAAGTTTCCAGCGGCATCTAACTTTTGGATAAAAACGTCGTCGAATCCATTTGAAGTCAAATTGAAAGTCGACACACCCGGATCAAAATCTGCCGTGTCTTGATAATGTCCAGTAATTAACACATTGCCCATGTCATCAATAGAAATGGACCGACCATAATCATAGCCTGTTCCACCCATGGATTTGGCCCAGATAAAATTTCCACTCGAATCCATTTTCAGAATAAAAACATCCCAACTGCCATTTCTTGAAGCCAAATTAAAGGTTGCTGCACCCGGATCAAAAACTACAGTGTCCTGATAAATCCCTGTAACATAAATATTGCCCACGGCATCGGTCGTAATGGAAAATCCAGCATCGTAAAAATACGTTCCACCCATGGATTTAGCCCAGATAAAATTTCCGCTTGCATCTAACTTCTGAATAAAAATATCCCAACCTCCATTTGAAGTCAAATTGAATGTCGCTGCACCCGGATCAAAATCTACCGTGCCTTTATAATATCCAGTTACGTACACATTGCCCGAAGAATCGGTAGTGATGGACAGCCCAGCTTCATTGTCAGTTCCTCCCATGGATTTGACCCATTCTAATTTGACGCTTTGAGCACGAATTGTTGTTGATAATAGCGTTATTAGAATCCCTAACCAGATTTTTTTTATTATTAATTGGTTCATGTTGTTTTATGTTCGATGGCATTAAACTAAAAGCCGTTTCAATCGCTTTTTAGTGACTTTTATATTTGTTGCTTAATTAATCTCTTACATTTCCAAATTTTAGATAATCTCCAGTTCAGGAACTGGAATAACAAACTTACCTCCCCATTCCCGAATATATTCTAATTGTTGGGTGATCTCCTCTTTAATATTCCAGGGTAAAATTACTACATAAGTTGGTTTATCCTTTTTTATTTGCGACTCATCCACCACCGGAATGTGTGAACCCGGCAAGAATTTGTTTTGCTTATGAGGTGATGCATCTGCAACAAATGCTATCAGCTTATCATTAATTCCGCAATAATTTAACAGCGTGTTTCCCTTCGCTGCTGCTCCATAGGCAGCTACAAGGTTTCCTTGCTCACTTTGTTTAAGAAGGAAATCTTTTAAAGAAGATCTTACTTTCTCTACTTTCTTATCAAAACCGGAATAAAAATCTAACTTATTTATTCCGATTTCAAGTTCTTCTTTTAATAATTGTGCAGGGCCCGGCACATCCGGTCTTGAATCATCTTCAGTGTGACATAAAAATAATCTGAGCGATCCACCATGTGTTTTTAGTTTTTCAACATCAAATATTCGCAACCCCTGTTTTTCAATAATTTGCTTTACACTGAAAAACGAGAAGTAGGAATAATGCTCATGGTATATCGTATCGAATTGATTTTGTTCGATAAGATCAACCAGGTACGGAAATTCCAAAGTTACTACGCCATCCTGCTTTAAAAGTTTCTTCAAGCCATGGACAAAGTCGTTGATGGCCGGTACATGCGCCAGAACATTATTGCATACGATCAGATCTGCGTGCTTCCCTTCATCGATCATTGTTTCAGCCAATGAGGCATCAAAAAACTGCACAAGTGTGTTTATCCCTTTGCTTTTTGCTGCCTCTGCCACGTTCTCCGCGGGTTCTATCCCCAGCACAGGAATCTGTTTATCCAAAAAGTACTGAAGTAAATAACCGTCGTTAGATGCTATTTCTACAACAAAACTATCCGAATCCAGCTCCAGCTTTTCTGTGATCAGATTTACATAGTTGCTTGCATGCTCCAACCAAGAGCTGGAATAGGAAGAGAAATAGGCATAATCACTCTTGAAGATCTGTTTCGGATCCTTTTCTTCGACTTGCTGAACCAAAAAGCAATTATCACAAATGAAAAGTTTGAGGGGAAGAAATTCCTCCTTAACATCTAATTGATTTGCAGCTAAAAGAGAATTTGCCAAAGGACTCTCTCCCAAATCAATAAATAGGTGCTTTAATTCCTTACCACAAAATCTACAGATCATCGCGCGTGTTATCGAAACCGGAATCACCCTCTACGTGTACTGAGCAATTGACATGCAAATGACTACTATCGATACCATGACAGTTAAAATCGTAATTCCGCTCATCATGTCTTTTTGAAGTACTCCTAACTCCTTGCCTTGCTCGGGAGTTGGTGGTGCACCTGATGCTTTGATTTCCGCACCTATTTTACCCAATTTAGTCGCTATCGGTCTGACCATAATGGAGCCGTAAACTATTGCTAAGAACCCGATGGCTCCACCAATGGTAAACACAATATTAGCATTTACATCAAACCACCAAGCCTCAAAATGATGAGAAAGTTTGTCCATTAACATTACACCGCTTAAAAGCGATATCGCGGCAAGCATATTGATCATAGCAGGATATTTTCGCGTATTAGATAAGGTCATCATGAATTTTCCTCCTTCCGGTCCCAACTTCTTGACAGTTGGAAAGATAAAAACGGTGACCATTAATAGTGCTCCTGCCCAGAACACTCCCGAAAATATGTGAATTAACCTGAGTACGATTAAATAATAGTCCATAGGTTTTCCTCCCTTAATTTTTGCCGTTAAAATATGATAAATAGATTGGAAATATAAAAATAATTTTATTGAAAAAGTTTTAGATTCAATGAACAAATAACTTAACCGTTTCAGAACAGCCGAAAATCAGTATAAATGTTATATTTTAATTTTGAATACGCTAAGATACTATCAATGCACAAAACAAACCTTGGCAATATTAATGACATTGAGATAAATGATTCAACTTCTGTTGAAGAAATTAAATCGATTATGGTAGGGCTAATTCTAAGAAATGAAACCGCTGGTAAAAATTCAATTAACGATATAAGAGAACAGATCTCAGGTCCAATTATTGAAGCCCTTTTTTTAGATCAGGGTGTAATTTCAAAAAGGCTAAATAGCGGGCTCATAATTGAATTCATATATCAATCAAAAATTACGAGAGATTTTATTTTATCAACACCTGCAAATCCTGACCATATTTGGGAACCATTTACAACGCGTCTGTTACTTGATTTATGTGCTGGTGTCAAAAATGTTATTGTGGGAGGTGCATATTTAGGCGATCATGCTCTATTAATTGCCCACAAAATGAGAGAAAACAAGGGTAAATGCCATGCTTTCGAACCAAATTCTATCTCTTTTGATTTATTAGAAAATAATGCGAAAATCAATCAGTTAGATAACCTATTCACGGTTAAAAAAGGACTGTGGAACGAAAAAGAAATAAAAATGCAGCTAATTGGAGAGGATGCCTATACTCGTACGGAGGTGTTAGAGGATGGAGAAAGTGTAGGTGAAGAACAAATAATTGCTACAACTACAATTAATGATTACGTGAATGAGAATAGTCTGGACAATGTAGGATTAATAATGTTAGATATAGAGGGTGCAGAATACGACGCTTTAATAGGTGCCAGCGATCTTTTAAAATCTGAAAATAAGCCAATAGTTGTTTTCGAGGTGCATAGCGATTACGTAGATTGGTCCGATGGCCTTGAAAAGACCGATATTGTAAAGTACTTATCATCATTCGGGTACAGCACTTATGCCATTCGTGACTTTCACACTAATAAAGATGTCACTGGACTACCTATCGAATTAATCCCTTCAAACAATGTATATCTTGAAGGTCCTCCTCATGGTTTTAATATGATAGCCGTTCTTAATGATCAACTTATTTGCAATGATCTCTACAG
Organism: Bacteroidota bacterium; assembly: GCA_022573915.1. GTDB lineage: Bacteria > Bacteroidota > Bacteroidia > Chitinophagales > JACZTA01 > JACZTA01. Next base: position 3,783 of record JACZTA010000155.1, read on the forward strand.
AATAGTCGAAAATGTCAGTCCAAAACTATTGATGCACAAGGATCCTAAAATTCATTGGCCGAGTGGGTGGATTAAAAATAACAAGGGATCAAACTAACTGCGTCTGAATAGACCAGAACATTTTTCTTTTCAGCCAATTAGACTGGAACCACCATCAACGACAAGTATTTGTCCGGTAACCATGTCATTCCTGGCCAGGAACAGACAAGTGCTGGCAATCTCGTCAGGCGTTATAAACCTTTTTAAGGGAATACTTTCTTGAATAGATGCCCGTTTCTTCTCATCAAAGGCTTTATAAAAGGAAGAATCGATCTTCCCGGGCGCCACGGCATTTACCGTGATCTCCGGTGCAAGATCCACAGCCAAAGATCTCGTGAAGCTTATAAGCGCAGCTTTTGCAACTGAGTAGGCTATGGCATTTGGATTATTGTGATATTCGAGTCCGTTTATGGAAGAGATGTTGATTATTTTGCCTACACCCGCATCACGCATTGTTGTCGATGCTGCTTTAGAACAGAGAACCGCTGTATATAAATTATCATTGAAACTCGTTTCCCATTGAGATATATCTGTTTCCTCAAGCTTACCCAGAACAGCATTACCTGCGTTATTTATTAATACATCAATATTGCCAAGTCCTTCCTGAATTTCCAAAAATACCTTTTCTACGATGGCTTCATCGCTTAGGTCACCTTGAACCAGCATGGATTTGACCCCTTGCTCTTCGATTCTTGATACAACTTCTTTTCCTTTGTCTATGTTTACCTTACAGTGTATAACTACATTTGCACCTTCTTTGGCAAATGCAAGAGCAATCTGACTTCCTATATCTCCCGAAGAACCTGTTACGAGTACATTCTTTTTATCCAGCTCCATAATTAGCCATTTAATAAATGTAATTTCTTACTAAGGACAGGTAACCGTTCATACTTGAATTCTTCAAAATCCTCGGAGCTAAATTCTTTCTCTATCAACTTTTTGTGCAGTTCTTTCATTCCTGACTCAACATTATAATTTAGACTGAAATTTGGAAGCAGTTCGTTTAGCAAATCAAAATTGACTTTATAATCCCTGGGATCATCTAATTGTTCACCGGTGTATGTTATTTCCGAACCGGGAATTAAATCCTTTACCATACCGGCAATTTTCTTTACCTGATAATTCTCCGAGTTGGCACCGACATTGATTTTCTTATTGTGAATCGATTGCGCAGGAGCATTCATAAAGCTAATAAAAGCGTTCGCTATATCTTTGCAATGTATGAGTGGCCTATATGGCGTACCATCACTTTTTATTCTTATTTCATTTGTAGCCACAACAGAAGCGAGTAGGTTATTTACCAAGAGATCATTCCTCAACATTGGTGAATACCCGTATGCTGTGGCATTTCTTAAAAACGCCGGGGTAAAGGATTCACTTGCAAGTTCTGATATTCCCTTTTCGGCTTCTATTTTTGACTCTGCATATACCGATAACGGGTAAAGCTTTGCATCCTCCTTCAGGCTATCATCACCGGTTTTTCCATAGATCGAACAACTACTAGAGAAAAGGAATCTCGGCACTCCTGCCTCTTTTGCCTTTTTTGCCAATTCGATCGAACCATCCCTATTGACAGCTATCGTGAGGTTCTTATCCACGTCACCCATGGGATCGTTCGAAATCGCTGCAAGATGCATGACGCAGTCGCATCCGGTTAATTCCTCGATTGTTAAACTTCTGAAATCCTTGATCAGCTCAATACCCGGTGAAGGAACTTCATCAAATGAATCTTCTATAAAAAGATTCAGATCGCATCCAATAGTCTGATGACCCAAATAATCGAGCAATGAAACTATATGGGTTCCGATGTAACCATTATGGCCTGTGATTAAGATTTTCATATTGCCGACCTTAAGATACTACCAGGTCTTCCACCCTGCTTTCTCATTTTCCCACAAACGTTCTAACTCAACTTTATCCCTTAATGCATCAAGGCATTTCCAAAATCCATTATGTTTGAAGGACATCAATTGATTTGCCTTGGTTAAATCTTCCAAGGGTTGCTCTTCCCACATTAATGAATCTGCATCTTCGTTTAAATAATTAAAAACATCGTTTTTCAGTACGAAGTAACCGCCATTGATCCATCCCCCATCTCCTTTTGGCTTCTCGCGAAATAGTGAGACCATACCATCATTCTGGATCTCCATCCCTCCAAATCTACCCTCCGGTTGAACTGCTGTTAGAGTGGCCGTTTTACCATGTGATTTATGAAACTCTAACAGTTTCTTTAGATCTACATTTGCCAAACCATCGCCATAGGTAAGCATAAAATCAGAACCATCCAGGTGGTTTTCAATACGTTTTAACCTACCCGCTGTCATAGTTTCGAGTCCCGTATCGACAAAAGTGATCTTAAAAGTATCCTCGTGACGTCTATGCACTTCTACTGAATCATTCGCCAGGTCTATGGTAAAATCTGAATCGTTAACAGGTATTTTGCAAAAGTAATCGATGATCACATTTTTAAGATGTCCCAAGCAAATAACAAACTCATTGAAGCCTTGATTTTCGTAGATCTTCATGATATGCCATAAGATAGGCTTGCCACCGATCTCTATCATGGGTTTGGGCTTAAGATGTGATTCCTCTGAGATTCTGGATCCGATCCCACCGGCAAATATTACTACTTTCATAAAATCTGGATATTTTGTTTCAAGATATTATATGGAATTTTGCTTTATAGCTTCTTCATATTTATCAATAAATGCATTGGCTAGTTTTTGAATGTTCTTTTCATTTAACTTTACGATCTCCTTATTTTCCATTAAGCCCGGGGGTACGTCAAGGTAAGACATATCGAGCGCCTTCATAAACAACTTAAGTTCGCCTAGCGTGGGTTTGCTTCCATTAAGTATCGCTTCAACAGCCTCCTTGCATTCTGCCAGATTCTTAACCGGATAAACGCCAGGTGCGAACTGATAAACGTACGAACCAAACATTATAAATGGTTTTTGCTTGAAAAGCCCTTCCCAGCCAGCTGTTCCCGTAATGGTGGCGGTAGCTATACATTTATCCAGTAGTTCATACGTGTTCGCTTTTCTGCTAATCAATCGCACCGAAGGGATATCTAAGAGATCCTGATAATAGGCAGCACTTCTGGTTGTGAGTGTTTGAAACGGATTCTCCTTCACGTATATCAATACCTTAGGAGGCAGTGCTTCAGCTAATAATTGGATTACCAATAATTGATCAACAAATCGTCCTGCAAGAGGGGCTGTCGTAATCTCCGGTTGCATATGCAGGGGAGCATAGATGAACCTCTCTTCCCGAACCGGAGAGGTATTGGATTCGTAAAAATCATTAAGTCGTTTCTCGAGTTTATTAATATTGTTGAGGTCCTTTATTCGAAAATGCCAGCGATCTATATCAAAAATATCCCACGAAAAAATCTTTTTAACAATTGTACCATCTAGAATATGTCGTATTCTAGTTTTACGAGCAGTTTTTTTTCTTGCAAGTTCAGAGTTGTTTCGATCCCTTGCATATCGTTTAATAAATCCTGGAGAAGTCTGTTTATCCAGCTCTGCTGTCAGCCGTTCCCATTCTTTCAGACACTTTTCTGATAGATCGACTTGCTCCGGATCTATTCCGGATTTTCTCAATTCTTCTAAACGATCTCTAACATCGAGGCACTGTTCACCTATGTCTGTGTGCATAAGAAACTCAAATTTTTCAAATCTCAGGAATGCACCTTGAGCCAGCATAACAGTAGGAATGTGCTTTCGTTTAGCCAGGGAATAAATCACATAATCATAGGTTACGTGAGGTACATGGCTCCAAACAAAAAGGTCAATCCTATTATTCTCCACGAAATTGTTCCAAAAGCGCAGATGCCTGAGGTAAATTCTCTTCCTCTCTGCATAACTTAGCGATTTGCCTGCATAATGTTTATTAATCCTCAAAGACTTGTCTACCTCGTTAAACTTTTTCGCATTTGCTGCTGCGTATTCCGGATAAAACTGCTCTACCGGCATATTTCGTTCCATCATAACCATAGATTCTGCCTCGCATTCCGCAAAATCATTCAGCAGCTGTTCATCTAATGGAAGGATCCCTTTCCACTTCACATTCTTGTACATCCCGTATTCCAGGTCAAAGGCGTCAAAGGTGCTAAGCTTGACACCTTCTGGCACATCTGCCTGCGTTGGCACGTACGGATAGAGCCTATCAACCAGCACGTAGCACTCATCGATAGGATGGCGTTTATTTATTGTGGTAAGAAACTCCAACAAGAATTTCTTGTATGGAAAATAAACTAAACCTATGAATATTTTCCTTGGTTTCGGGTTAACCATTTCTTATTTAACTTCTGCGATAAGACCTTACTCGAATTTAATAGCTTCACACAAAATTTGAACTATTTAACCCAAAGTTAAGATACAGATTGGAGAATATTAATTTTTAGATCAATTAATTCTGTTAATTTTAAGGTAAACTATTACCGAACCCGGGTTCACATAGGTAAACAAAAGTCACAGATTTATGAATGATATAGACATAGTAGACGAAATTGAAAAAGTGAGAAGTAATAACAATGTTAATTGGATGGATATTCTCAGGATCGCGCTTAAGCATGCTCCGGATGAAACGAGGAAAGTATTAAAAAAGATTAACAGCGATGACGGCAAGATTTCAGAGCTTTTGAACCAGCTATCGAATAAAAAATAATTTAAGGGTTTTCTGTTGTTGTAAGCGTTCTTAGTTTTTCCTCATGCTTAGAACATACCGGATGATATTTGACCATATAATCAGTTAATTCAATTCGTTTCATTTTGATCATTTCCGTTATGTCTAGCAATCCAACTTTTTGCAGTACCTGCGGGATTATCATAATATTGCCATTTTAAATATTTTTCTGACCATCCCAAACCGGGATAATTATCAATAAATAAGTTTAATAATTTTTCATGATCTTCTTCATTTGCCAATACTACTTGGATTTCCTTTTTTGATAAGCCCACGATTTACATCTTTATTTTAATGTACTCTATTTCCAATATATGGTGTACTGTCTGATAAAAATAATCGATTCAAGAGCTGAAATTAAGCTATTACCTCGAATGTTAAAGGCGAGCCAGCTCGAATATCGGTCACCGCTTTCTTACCTAATATTTCATCAAAGTGCTTTGGTGCCAGACCTCCAGATGGTCTGATAATTCGAATGTTATCCTCCGTTATTATTTCACCTTTCGCTATATCGACTACACTATATATCGATCTTTTAAACCGCAAACTATTTTTTTCCGATTCTTGTATGGTGAAATCAACTTTCCCGAGTGCTTCATACGCCCTTCCGATCTCTTCAACCATTAAACCAAAAGTATCCGGATCCAGTGAGAATGCCGCATCGACACCAGTATTGTCGCCTTTCAACTTTAAATGCTTTTCGATCAACCTTGTTCCCAACGCTACTGAGCCCACGGCAACCCCAATGCCCGGCGTATGATCAGACAAACCAATATGGCAATTAAATATTTCTCTCATTGCGGGTATCGTCAAAAGGTTTGATTCATTGGCAGGAGCGGGATAGGAACTTGTGCACTGAAGCAAGATTATATCCTTGCATCCATTGTCTTTTAGTATTTTAATCGATTCCTCAATATCCGTCTGTTCTGTCAAGCCAGATGATATTATAACCGTTTTACCCGTTTGCGCC
>JACZTA010000156.1 GCA_022573915.1 Bacteroidota bacterium
ACTGCAGAAACTCTTATAAAGCCCACGAAACTTATAATTGGAAGTCGGAGGAAAAAAAATTATTGAATTTTTACGAAAACGTTGTCTTGAACGAAGATGCTTTCTATCTTCGGTAAATAATGGGATGTTAGCTCAGTTGGTTTACCTGCCCGCCGCCAATAGGGATCTTAGCTCAGTTGGTTCAGAGCGCATGCTTGACAGGCATGAGGTCGGGAGTTCGAATCTCCCAGATCCCACGGATTGAGGCAGGCGGGGAGCACTAGCTCGACAAGCTAGGGGTCGCCGGTTCGAATCCAGTACGTCCCACTTTAAATCCCTTGATTGGTAGCACTTTCAAGGGTTTTCTATTGATATAAATTCTTTTAAAAATAAATAATAGAATTTTCAAGCAGTTTTCAAGCGGATTCGTATACAAACTAGTATTGAACTGCATTTTGTAAATTTATATCATGTCCGAAGATATTATCCACATAACTAGTGATGCCTTATTCAAATTGGTAGATGAGGTTGTAAATCGCTTAAAAAAGGAGAATGGAATAGACGATGATCCCTGGGTGGGTACTGAGGAAACAATGCGAATTTTAAAGATTTCTTCGAAGACTACGCTTCAAAAATTCAGGGACGAAGGGAAAATTCGCTTTTCTAAAACCGGCCCAAAACACATCCTCTACTTCCGCCAATCGCTCTACGACTTTTTGGAAAAACATAGTAAAGAAATAATCTAATGAAAGATCAGGACAAGAAACACGAACGAGGATTCAATCATGGTTACCTGCTTAGCAAGTATTTGCCTATGTTCGCTAAATCACTATTTAAGGGCATCAAAAGCAACAATCAGTATGAACAAGGTTTGGTCGCCGGTAAACAGGAACATGAAAAAGAAAGAAAGATTACTCGTCAAGAAGAGCTAAAACAAATACGCGATAAAGGCCAAGACCAATCATTAGAGAGAGATATTGACTGAGCTTAGAATTACTTCACAAATAATTGTATTTATTGATTTAATATAGTATTTTCATACTAGATAAAAACCTCATTAAACCGTAGGTTTAATGGGAAGAAAAGACTCCTGCCCTAATATAGGGCGGGAGCTTTTTTTATCCCCACGGGAAATATTTATTAGGTGGATACTTTTTAGTTAACTCATCATACTCTTCAAATACCTTACGATACTGCGGACACTCAAATATATCTTGTTCTCTTATCTTCTTGGTTCCTTTATAATTCAAATGAAAGGAATAATATAATCTCAGTATTTCGCTGGCATTGTTATAGAAACATTCTTCCGATCTACATCTAATCTTATTTAGTCTTCTAAGCTTTAATTTGAGCGCTTTAAGATTTTTCAGCGTATCAAAGTATGGAATTAGAGCTTTTTTCGCTCCTATTGTCATTGTATACTTTCCTTTTGATTTAAAATAATTTTCAGCGAGATTAATAAGTACATTAGTAGAAAGAGGTTCAAAGCGGATTTGCAGATGTTTTTGGAAAAAAGGTAAAAGACTATTTCGCTTTATCAATTGATATGTTTCAGAAAAATGTCCCATAAGAATTAAACAAGTTTTTGAATAACCCCTTGAGTTCACAATAGTTTTAATCAAGTCTATCGCTTTAGGAAATCCTGAATAATGACTGGTGAAACCATCCAAGATCAAAATTCCTCCTTTAGCTCCGGTCATGAACCGAGCTAAGCTATGCGGGTCATCAAGAATTTTCTTAAAACCCCAATCCGCGTGTTTTTTTATGACCTGATTTTTTTCAATTCTCCCTATAAACACCAAATATCTTGAAAGCACTTCACGAACTAACTCGCTTTTAGTTGTCCCATCAGCCCCAAAAAAAGTAAGACAAAGTGGCTTTTTCGGACCATTATTACTGACCGAATTACCAATATCACTGAAAAGATTTTGGAGCTTTGAAAGATAAATCCTCCAAACATGATGTTCTTTTATCTTTTGATAAATCTCTTCTATGTACTTTTTATATTGTTTATCTTTTTTCCCAAGTAATTGGTTAGGTTGCTCTTTTCGATTTTCTTGATTCTTCAGTGAGAATTGAGATTCCCAATCGCCATAACCATCATATCCATCAACATCAGATCTATCAAACCCATTCAGAAATAGAGCCAATATATTCCACGTTGGAGATCCGGTTTCAACTTGTCCCGGCCCCCTTTCCACAGATCGCCAGGCCTTCCTAAGAGTCTCGCCAGCAATAAATTTGAGATAGTACTTACCTTTACTTTTATATCGTTTTTTGAGACGAACACCCCGAATCTCAGCGCTAATCACAAACTCATCCTTCACTCCATCTTCAGTATCAACTTTATAATCTATTACACATATTTCACTTTTTCTAGCTTCTTTTTCTAAGTAATTGTTGATGACCTTGGCTATTTTTTCAAAATGGTCATCTGTCCAATGTTGCCTAAATGGAAGTGGTCTTATCTGAAACAATTTTCGTAATTCCTCACGATTTGATTGATCAGTGAGTCTTTCCTGAATAACATCTATCAATGCTTTTCTTGCTTCAAATTCTAAATCCATGTTGGTATTTTGCATAAGTAAAAACTGTCTCCAATAGCCTGAAAATAGCCAGAAAACATACTGAAAATAGCACCGGTTTCAATGTAGGTGCATCGTACTTTAGCGGTTCTAAAATACAAAAACACACTATAACGATTAGAATTCTTCACTAACCATTAATCATAGTAAAACCGGGCCATGGAGGACCCGGTCTTTACGACAAGCACAGTTATGAATACACCACAACTGCACCGCCGGAAGCTGACAATAAGCAGCTTCTTTAGTATCGTCTCATACATATCGATATTTTGCAATATATCGAAATCTCTAAATCAATTTCTTGCTAATAGGACCGGATTTTTTTCAGATATATGGTTCGTCACATCACACGATTTATCGACAGAATTGGAGATCATCACAGGATTTTACACTGGCAAGCAAAGGCATCTTGATTTAAATAGGTTGATGAAAGAACATTTCGGGGCAGACGAGAATCAGGATAACAATAATGGGAGGAACAAGACCAAGAAGGATGAAGAGGTTATCAAGGAAAATGTAAAAGGACGCAACAGGACAATTAGTAGAAGATCCAAATCAGATGAAGATAGCAAATGAAGAATTGGTGAAAAAAATTAGGGCTTGCTGGTCATTGACCGACAAGCCCTTCTTATAGGCACAGACCGTGCGTGAACACGGAATGAAATGCGCCTAAACTCTATCTTAAAAATACCGCATATCACTACCGTTTGCAAATCCTCGCACGGTCTTTTTCCCCAATTACCTATTGACATTTTTGACTCATAGGTATATAATAGATAGGAAGATAATCTAACTATCCGGGGAAAGGCTCCAACATCGGAGCAACTAATCAATATGTTATCTATTTGAACAGGATCACCATTATAATGGTGATGTCTTGAGTTTTTAATTGACGGGATAAGACCCGCGTATTTTTTTATTCTAAAAATTTAAATCATGAAAAATAAAATCAATTTAAATGGACATGTAATAGATGAAAATGTAAAAAGGAAACTACAAAAACTGATAGATGAAAAGCATATCGTAATAAATAAAAACGCCATTAATCATGCTAAGGCCTTGGCTAAAAAGGGGTTGCCTGAAGAAAATAGTGGCAGTCTTCGAATGTATGCCGGTTCAATTATCGCAGATTATAACCTATTGATTGCGAAAATTAAGGAAGAGCTACAACCGATAATACCAATTTTAGAAGGAATGAGTCTCGCCAAGACTGCTGATCAGAAAAAAGCACCAATTAATCAAAAAATTGAAGAACTGAGAAAGCAGATCATTCAGGTTGACATAGATTTGATCGGACATGAACCTGAAGACATCAAGTCAATGATTTTGATAGTCTTGATTCCCACCTTCATTATCCTGTTTGGAGAAGTTTATTTTATCAACACCAGCCTACAGATAATTGGAGAAACGCCTGCTTCGTCTTGGCCAATTGCAGGATCAATTGGTGTTACAATTTTCCTAATTACCCATGTTGTCCCAATGGCCATCAAAGCTGTTGCATCTAAACTTCACAAAGCGTTGATTTTCATTACATCCTTGATAGTCATATCAGGCGGATTTTATTTGTTAGCTATTATCCGCAGCGAATACCTTAGTGAAGTCTTATCAATAGAGATTACCCCTCTCCTGTTTGTCTTCTTCAACCTGATGTTTTTGTTTGCTTCAGGCCTACTTTCATTTTTTATTGCTCCTACTTGGCAGGAAATTAAAAATAACTGGCAAGCGATGAGATTATCCAGGATTAAAAGGAAGAAAGAGAATGAGATTGCATGGCTGGAAAATAAAAAGGTGAAAATTGATGAAGAGGTTGAAAGCGTAAAATCCGAAGCTCGCCACAGATTTCGTGATGCCTGTGATCTAGAAGATTCCGTCATAGCATACAAAGATGTATCTGTGAATTCCTTGATAAGTGTAAATCTGCTTAAAAGGGAGGACGATATCCATCCTGAATGTTTCGAGGAAGAAATACCTGACCTGAATTGCTTTTTCAACAACCTTAAAACTGATGATTATGATAGCTAAAACACTATTGATAATACCTCTTATCGCAATTTTATTATTGTTCTTCTGCTGTACTAAAGAAATACCACCCGTCACTACTGAAGTAGTGGTGATGGAGGACTTTACTGATTCTTTAGTTTCTCGGCCGACAATAGAGAGAATTCAACAGGTATATGGATTTGACAAGAATATATACAATGGCGCAAGGTTTCGATATCTGTACATAACCGAACTCGATATAAACCTGGTTTTTGAAATCTTTATTGAGCTAGCGGATAAAAGTGAAACCAATCGATTTAAGCGACAATCGAAAGTAGATCAATTCATAGCTGAGATAGATAGTTTTTTAGTTAAGAGAAGGGAAGATTCTGTTGGCAGAGATTCTTCTGCTATCTACAGAAATGTTGCTAAAGAAGCCAATCGATTAAGCCAGAGTACATCAGAAACAAGGGTCTTAATGATTTATTCAGACATGATGGAAAATACGAATGAAATTAGCTTTTACAATCAGCAAGACATTGATTCTCTTAAAAGAAGTCCTCTGTCAATTGAAAAAGTATTTGAAGAACAGGTTTCGTTACGGAATCTCCAGGGTATCGAAATCCATATCATTTTTCAACCCACTACTCCGAAACAGAATCGTCTTTTTAATGTGGTTTCAGAGTTTTATGGGGATCTTTTTGTCGAGACGAATGCAAATATTTACATCAATGAAAACAAGATAACTAAGTAGTGAAACTGAACCAAATACTATGGCAGTTAATTAAGACCTCGTTGAAGGTAGCGGTCAGACTCTTTCTTATTGCTCTGCTCGGAGTATTAAAGATTCTCCGTGTCATTATCGAGCAGATCATCAACTTAATTGAAAATAACCTCAAGTAACCATTGATATGAAAATCATTTTAAAACTAGTCGAGTTAGTATTCACATTGATCGAAAAAATCCTTGGGGTAGTTTTTGATATTCTTGGTTTCATAGCAAGATTGATCTTTAGTCGGTCTAAAAAACAGGAAAAGTATGACGCCGATTTTATGCAGACATGGAAGCTACTAGGCTCCAGAAAAAAAGGATTTTATCTGGGTTCCTCCAATATTGATAAAATTCAAAGCTATAATGGAGTTATTTTGTATGGGGCCAGCGGAAGTTTCAAAACTTCTTCTGGAATTATTCCGTCGATTTATTCGATAGCGGATTCAAGTATGGTCGTCCTGGATGTCAGCGGTGAAATTTTTGAAAAAACCAGTGGCGTTAAAAAGCGACAAGATTTTGCAATTAGGACATTAGATTTTTCTAACCCAACGGTGAGTGATGGATATAACCGGCTGGCTTCAGTTGGATCTTCAACATCTTCCGAGATACCAAAAATCGCCCACACCCTTGTTCAAAATAGTTTAGGAGGGAATAGCCATGACCAGTTTTGGAACATCATGGCGGAATCGGTGATTGGTATAGCCATTTCTCTGGTTCTTGAACAAGAGAAGCAATATCACAACCTCCCGAATGTTCTGCATTTAATAAATATGATGAATAACCAATCGGAAGCAATTGACCTCATGGCCAGTAAAGCACCGGAGAGCGTTTTTAATGAATACAAGTCATTCATTGCTTATGACCAGAAGCTGATTTCAAATGTTTTGGCAACGTCCAAAGCCAGTTTAAAAGTTTTTGGTTCACCCTCCATTGGACTCGTTAGTTCGGTCAATACTATTGACCTTGATAGTCTAAGGGAAACTAAAACAATTCTCTATTTAAAGACAAAGATTACCGAGCAATCAGCCTATGCTCCGGCTGTGGCCTTATTCTTTGAAGATTTGTTCAGCAGGATAATGAACAAGACCCCTTCGAGAAATGCACCCTCACTTTTCATTTTATTAGACGAAACGGCCTGTTTTAGATTACCAGAGCTATTGCCGACAGCTTGCGCGGCGGTGCGTAAAAATAATACGGGTTTATTTTTAGTACTCCAGGATCACTCGCAGTTAATTCATAATTACGGCCGACATCATGCTGATACGATCCGCGCTACCATCGGAACCGAGATGTATTTCCCTGGTATGCCGATTGATACCGCCAGAGAACTTGAAGCTCGATTGGGTAAGCATGAGTTTTTAGATGAGAATGGGCATCGCAGGGTCATGCCGATTATGAGCGCTGACTCGCTGATACGGATGAAGGACAAAGCATTGTTACTGGTCGGTGCCAATCCTCCGGTTCTAACCTCCATCAAACCGTATTTTAAAAACAACAGATTCCGAGGTTACTCCAAGATTCCACCCCCTGTAATGCCTCGAAGAATTCCATTTGACACCGTACCCTTGATTCCCCTACAAATACCTAAATCGTAATGGTACTCAAAAAGGACAATAACCTCTATGAATATCTTGAACGAACCGGTGTCTTGCAAACCGGAGACGAGGATCTCATACAAAAAGCCAGAAACGAATACTATAAGTTGTATCAGAAAGAGTATAAACGAAACCGCCGAATTACTCACCCAGAATTCTCTATACATTTTGCACCAGACGAACATTTGACAATAGCAGAGGCAGCCAGAAAGCACAATATGAGCATAAGTCGATTTATTAAAGACGCCTCATTGAGTTACACCAAGCAAGTCTATTTAGCTCTTGATCCTGTCAGGATCGGAAGAATTGAACAGTCGTTGTCCCAGATTATAAATGAGATCAGATCACTTGCTGAATCAAAAGATTTCTGGCTGGACAGCCAAGCAAGCCTCGACAAAATTTACAGTATCGTCAATGAATTAGAAGACAAAGTATCCCAGGAACTAAGACGACCTGTAAAACTCGACAATCTTATCAATGAATTGCTTTCAAAAAACCCTGATTTAAAAGAGCAACTTATAAAGAACATCAACGACTATGATAATAAAGAGCCTGACAAGAAAAGATGAGAGTTATTCCCAACTCATCAGGTACATTCTTCAGGATGCCAAAGATATTTCGGAAGCATCAAAAAAATCCTTTGTGATCCGTCATCATATCAAGGGCGACACCCTTGAAGACATTACTAAGGAGTTCCAAGAAAATGAAAGATACCGTATCAACAAACGCTCGAATAACTCCAAAATTTTTCACACTATTATGAGCTTCTCGGACAAGGATAGAAAAAACCTGACCTTGGAGAAAATGAAGAATCTTACTCAATCATATATCCAGCTTCGCTCACCCAACGCAATGGTATTGGCAGTACCACATTTTGAAGACAAGAAAAACTGGCATTGTCACCTGATTTTTTCTGGAGTGGAATATCGAACCGGCAAAAGTATTCGCATAAGCCGAGAGGAATTCAAGAAGACTAAAGTAAAAATCCAAGCCATACAAATAGAGAGATATCCTGAACTGACCGAATCACTTGTCGATCACGATAGAGATACTAAGGATTTTAGAATGACTGGCTATCAAAAGGGAACTTCCGAAAAAACAGAGTTAAAGAGTATCCTTAACACTTGTTATAATGAAGCGTTATCAAAAGTTGATTTTTTCAGGCATTTGAAAGCGTATGACCTTGAGACATATATAAGAGGTGGAATAATTACCGGAGTATGGTTTCAAGGCAGAAAGTACCGATTGAAGAAATTCGGTATTACCCAGGAAGTCTTATCTCAATTGGATAAGGAACAAGGAAAGTTAAATGACCTGAAACAGCAAAGAGGGAAGTCTAATCATCAAGATATTGACTTGAAGCGCTGAGTTTAGGGGTTCGGGGCTTCCCCGACAAGATGCAAATTGACTATTGATTGTCAATTTGCAATCTTGCTAACGATGAATAGTAGTAGATAATCACAATTCAATGAACATCCTTAACACTTAATTAATCACATCATTTTAGGTGGATAATCTCAAAATCTGTGAATTCTCTCCTTTCATGAGAGTTCAGATCAACTATATTTTTGTAAGTGAGTGAGAGGGGTATTAAAGCTTTGCGGATGAAGGAGCATTGTAAAAAAGACATCCTTCTTGCAGCAATGTCTTTGTCAAGTTTGAATTGATCATTCGATAAAATTTCGATAATGACGTATAGCTGAACCCCCCTTACTAATGACCTCAAATGTCAATCTCGCCGCTTCTTCACCTTGCTTTTTTAAGAACAAAATAAGAACCTCATTCCATCTTTGAGAATAAGATGAGCCTACTACCGCAGAAAAGAGAAAGAAAAGAAATAATGTGATTATAGTACAATATTCTCCAGAAACATCCGGCATATATATATGATAAGGAACAATTTCGACTGGAATTTTTGTAGCTTTGGAGATTATTTGATCAATGCCAGCCAGCATAGCGCCGCCGCCAGCCACGATACCGGTTGTTCCGGTTTTGGGTCACTCCTATAATGACCCTGGGGTATCCCATTTTGTCGGCAAAACCCAAACTTCTGTTCGTCGGTGATTCTCAGCCCCGGCAGCAGCAACTGCTGGCCGAATTTCGCGGCTCGTTCGAAGTCGTCCAGGTGCAAAGTCCGCTGCGGGCACTGAGCCGGCTTGCGCGCGAGTCGTTCGCCGGGCTGTACGTGGCGCCGAACACCTCGGCGACGCGGAGCTGTGCGTTGGCCGAGAGCATCAGGTAACCCAAACCGGCGCCGGCGCCCACCCATTCGCCGATTACCGCGCCAATGGTCGAGTAGACGGCGCTGATCTTCAGACCGGAAAAAAGCGCGGGCAGGGCCGCGGGCACGCGCAACTTCCACAGCATCTGCGCGGGCGTGGCGCCCATGGTGCGGAACAGGCGCACGAGATCCGGGTCGGTGCGCTTCAGGCCATCCAGGGTGGAGACGGTGATCGGGAAAAAAACGATGATCGCAGCCATGAGCACCTTGGGCAGAAACCCGTAGCCGAACCAGACCACCAGCAACGGTGCGATGGCGAATACGGGGACGTTC
>JACZTA010000157.1 GCA_022573915.1 Bacteroidota bacterium
CTACCACTAATATTATACTGTCCTGCTCATTGACCACATAAGCGTGTTTGTTATATGTTTTTATATCTCTCCAAGTAGAAGTCGGGCCAGAGATGAAAAAAAGTTGTGTTGGAGTGGCCGGATTAGTGACATCCACAATTGACAATCCGTCATTCACTCCCACCAGCGCATATTCTTTACCCCCATCTTCATAACCCCATATATCGCTGAGGACTTTTGAATAAGAAAGATTCCCGAGTTGAGTGATGTTAGTTTGGCCAAAAGAGTATCCGGCGCATGCGATCACAGCGATCAGCAAAAATAGTTTTTTCATGTTTGAGTATTATTTGAGTCTATAGGTATTAGTTGATACTGATCAAACTAAATTCCTTGAACCTCAGGATATTGACGTATGAATTCTCATATCGCTGAATTATTCCATTGACCTCAACCGGTCGTAAATTGTATTCGGAACTCAATCCAACCCAAGTCAAATCCCTTGGCAAAAGGTCGAAATTAAGGCCGCAATTTAAACATAATTTCCCTAGGAAAAAAAATGTATCGTACCCCTTATAAGCGTATTTGGAAGGTTCAATATTGTAGGTTTCAATATATTTTTTTCTGAATGTCTTGATTTCGGGATCCTCATAATCGACAAACCAATTATTGGTGAGGTGTACTCCTAAAGATTCAAAATACTTTATGTCTATGGATTCAAATCTTAACCAAAGAGGTAACCCATATACAATGATATTTCTCTTTTTAACTAATCTCCTGATCCTGCCCAGGTTTAGAGAGACGTAAGACTCGCTTAGTGAGGGCATTAAGACGATATTTTGACCGGTATCGCTTAGTAAATTATCAAACTCGGCTGAGTTTACTGCAGACTGTATGAACTCGCGGTAGTTTGCGTCAGCGCCTGAACGAGAAAAGGTGCTGTCGAGTGCTGTTTTTATGCTGTTTTTAAAGGACTTCTCGTCTTCAGTTAAGTACGGAGAATACGCGAGTACAATGGTAGCTCCACTGTAATTCTGTTTTATATGCCTTACAAGGTTTTCACAATGTGTTTCAATGGTTGGTGTAAGCATCAGCATAAATTTATTCACCGCAAGGTTGGATTTGTTTGGGGAGAGGGGAGAGAGCATCGGAATATTATTCTTACGGGCAAATCTAGCGGTGATATCAAGATTATCACTGTATACGGGACCAACTATTATATCCATTTGTTTTAGCTCGGGTTTTGCTAAAATACGTTTCAGAGCTAAGGTGTCTCTCTGAGTATCGTACAACCGGATCTCGAAATTCAGACCAAGTTTCTTTAAAGAGTCCAAGGCAAGCAAGGCACCTTCGTAAAAAGTTAAAGCCAATATCGCTTTTGGATTAACCTCGGTTTCCAGGTCATAAAAATCGATTGAATTTAAATGGAATGGCAGGATCAACGCGACCTTCCAGGTCCTGGAAAGGTATTCGTCCGCATTTGCATCGTTTGTTTCAATCAGGACGTCAGCTAAATGATTATTGTGAACCACTGTAGTCGAATCCGTGTCGGGGATAGTGGTCTCCCCCTTCTTAAATACAGATGAACAGGAGACGACTGCCAACAAGATAAATATGGCAAACAGATAGCTATTCCCATTCAATGGTCGAAGGAGGTTTTGAACTAATGTCATAAACAACTCGATTAACACCTTTTACATTATTTATAATGTCGTTAGATATTTCTCCAAGGAATTCATAAGGTAATTTACTCCAATCGGCGGTCATACCATCAACTGAATTCACGGCACGTATGCAAATAACGTGCTCATATGTACGCTCGTCACCCATCACGCCTACAGTTTGCACAGGAAGTAATACTACCAAGGCTTGCCATACACTATCGTAAAGGTTGCTCTTTTTCAATCCATTTATAAATATTTCGTCCGCTTCCTGCACAATTCGAATCTTTTCCCGTGTTATGTCTCCCAATATGCGTATTGCCAGACCGGGGCCCGGAAAAGGGTGCCTCTTTAGTATATTGTCGGGGATGTCAAGTTTTGCACCTAGTCTTCGGACCTCATCCTTAAACAAGAGATTCAGAGGTTCAACGATCTTTAGATTCATCTTTTCCGGCAGTCCACCTACATTATGGTGTGATTTGATCGTAGCTGCAGGCCCATCGAAGGAGGCGGATTCGATGACGTCGGGATAGATAGTGCCTTGAGCCAGCCATACTACATCTTTGATTTTTTTCGCTTCCCGCTCAAAAACATCTATAAAGGTACTTCCGATGATCTTGCGCTTCTCCTCCGGATCAGATACCCCTTCCAGCTTAGTCAGGAATTCATCTTGTGCATCCACTCCGGTCACATTAAATCCCATCGATTCATATCCTGTCAGGACCTCCCTGAATTCATTTTTTCGCAGGAGCCCCCCATCCACGAAGATGCAATAGAGATTTTTGCCAACGGCTCGAGAAATCAACGAGGCAGCTACCGTAGAATCTACCCCGCCTGAAAGTCCTAAAACAACTTTCTCCTTTCCCAACCTGGATTTGAGATCATCTATGGTGGATTCAATAAAAGACTCCGGAGTCCACTGGCCCTTGCATCCGCAAATATTGATGATAAAATTCTCGAGCAACCGCATCCCCTCCTCGGTATGCGTTACCTCCGGATGGAATTGAATTCCATAGAAGGGTTGATTGTTGCCGTTGGGTAAGAACTTAAAAGCAGCAATTTTAATTGACTCGGTGCTGGCAAGTGGTTCAAAGTTTTCGGGAAGTTTATCTATGGTATCCCCATGCGACATCCACACCTGTGATTCTGCAGGGAACTCAGCGAACAAAGGGTCTTCCCCAATATTTTGTAAGACTGCCCGGCCGTATTCTCTGGTATCCGATGGGCTGACCGTTCCCTTGTTTTGGAAGGCAGCCAACTGGGCGCCGTAGCAAATTCCGAGGACCGGGAATTTCCCATACAAGGATTGCAGATCAATGGAAGGAGCCTTTTCTTCCAATACTGACTTAGGGCTTCCGGATAAAATAATCCCTTTGATATTTTCAGAGATGTCCGGTATTTTATTGTAAGGATGGATCTCGCAATAAACGTTCAGCTCGCGGGTTCTTCTTGCAATCAATTGCGTGTATTGCGATCCAAAATCAATTATTAGAATAGATTCTTGCATGTGGATCACTCCCAAAATCTACCGGGATAATGCAAATTTAGCAACTTATCGGCGCCTACATATTGTTTTTTGGAAATAAAGTGAATTCAAAAATGGTTAGATGGCTGGATTGCTTCTTTGTTAGATGTCCAAGGTTCAAAGTTGATTCCACTCCGAAAAGTGTAAGAATAGATCATGCCACAAAAACACGAAAACACAAAATTTCATAAATGATTGATATTTAATTATTTATATTTTCTGTTCTTTTGTGATTTAGTGTTTTTGTGGCGAAAAATGACTTTTAGGAGGGGACTCAAAGTTCAAGGTCCCCGGTCTTCAGTCTCCAGACCGGCTTTTAACTTAAGTGTTTTCGTAAATCAAAGATCAAATCAAAACTCACCTGCCTGCCGGCAGGCAGGAACATCATCTATCTTACTTCTTCTATCAAGCGAAGCGCCCGAGTCGTCTATCGGGCGTCAGCAATCGGGGAGGCTTTAGTTTCCGAACCGCGGATTTACGACATTATTGTAGATCGAACCGAATGTGTAGCGCAGCCCTACCGAGCCATTATAACTGTAGTTTGTTGCAAGCTGGGTTTGCTGCAAAAGGATTTCCTCTTGCGTGGCATCACCTTTAGGCAGTGAAATTTGATCGTGAATCAAGGAGATTCGTCCCGAAACGTTAAATGAAAGCCCCTTGGTGATCCTTATGTTCACACGTCCGCGCATAATGAGATTGTTTATTGATACGTCTGGGAAATAGTTAAATCCCTGCAAGTAGACATCCACTGATCCCCATTTTTCAATCACCTCAAATGCCACTCCCAGCGAGTTATACATAAGACCCTCATAAAGCTTGTTATTAATGGTCGTATCCATATAATCATTGTATCTATAACCAATCTTATAGCTGGTTCTTAATTGTTTTTTAGAGGATTCCTCATAAGGAAAAATATTGTATTCAAGCGCTAATGCACCGCTGGTGCTGGCATTTACATTATTAAAGATGGAAGAGTAAGTAGCTGCAAAAACACCCGCGGACCAATGATCTCCCAGACTCTTTACAACTTCCACATCCCCATACTGATACCGGCGTATGCTGGTTATCACATTTGCATTACCAAGGGAATCGTCGCCCAGATCAAATCTACTTTCATTATAGCTTCCCCCGGCCGACATCTCGATCTTCCATTCAGGAGTGACCCGGTCCGCGCTGGCGTTATACCATAGATTCATGTTGCTCAAGGATGCCTCACCACTGAGCCAGGAATTTCCATTTATACTAAAAACCCAGCTATTCCATTTATCCACCACCTCTGTTGGATCTGTCGATTCTGTAAAACCAATGATCAGACTGTTCACCAGAGGTGTTTTTGCGATGTATGGTATCAAACCAATTTTCATCAAATTGGTGGATCTTTCCCTTACCTCTTCATCCGTATCATCCGGACCGGATATATAGACGAGTGTATCAGATTTTCCGGCGAAATCCAACTGCCCGATAAAGTATAAGGTAAACGCTTCTCCTCCACTGCCCGTACGCTGGCTGGTTATCATGAGATGAATCTGTGCTTCCCTGGTATCCCTTACATAATTAACAAAAGGGATTTCCCTTCGTATGTAGTCATGATCACAATAATTGCAATCCAGAAAAAGCTTGGGTGCATATTTCTTCAGAGAATCGGAATCGACCGTTTCTTCCTCCGTCTGTCCTACTGCGGCAGAAAACGAAAGAAAAATCAGAAATGTCAAGGATAATAGTACCGTCAACAGCTTAATGGATGAAAACCGTACTGCAGGTTTGAAAGGGCTCATGATTGTAAGTTTTGTCAATAAACGTTGAAACAACAATTTTCGTCTCATAGTAACTAATACTGGGTGTTAAAAAATGTTAAGTGGTGCATTTTTATTTCAAAGCACTTATATATGTATCCCAACGCTCGATTACTTGTGTAAAGTCTGCTGGTAACTCTATATCAAATTTCATTCTCTTTCCGCTCACAGGGTGATCAAAATTCAGCGTCCTGGCATGCAAGGCCTGTCGGGGCATTATCTTAAAACAATTGCTGATGAACTGTTTGAATTTACTTTGATTATAACCTTTAACGATCCTGTCACCTCCGTAGAAATCGTCATTAAACAGGGGATGGCCCATGTATTTCATATGTACACGAATCTGGTGGGTCCTTCCGGTTTCCAGCGTACACTCGACCAAGGTGGTATAACTGAACCGTTGCAGCACCTTATAGTGCGTTATCGCAGACTTGCCTTTTTCTCCATCTTCATAAACAGTAAATACTTTTCGGTCCTTTTGACTTCTGCCAATATGACCTTTAATTGTTCCCTTATCTTTTTCTAAATTTCCCCAAACAAGCGCGACATAGGTCCTGTCTATAGAGTGTTCAAAGAACTGATTTGCCAAATGCGTCATCGCAAAATCATTCTTAGCCACCACCATGAGGCCGGTGGTGTTCTTATCAATACGGTGCACCAGTCCGGGACGGATCTTGGTTTCATCCGGATCGGGCAGCTCACTGAAGTGGTAGAGTAACCCATGCACCAGGGTACCTGAGTAGTTTCCATATCCGGGATGTACTACGAGTCCGGATTGCTTGTTTATTATGATCAGATCGTCATCTTCATAGACAATCTCGAGGGGAAGTTTTTCAGGAACTAGCTCATAGAAACGAGGAGGTTCTGCCATGACGATAGAGATATCGTCCGTTGGTTTCACTTTATAATTCGCCTTAACAGCTTTTTGATTTACTAAAATACTGCCTGCCTTGGCTGCAATTTGAATCTTATTCCTGCTGATCTTCTCTATCCTATTAAACAAAAACTTGTCGATGCGCAGCGGCTCCTGTCCATTATCTACGTTGAAATGATAATGTTCATAGTACTCCTGCTCCTGATTTTCAGCGACATTAGTCGATTCTTCGTTCAAAATAGCTTATTGATGGAAACCCTTGAGAGTTAAAGAGTTGCAAAGGTACATATAAGAAATCTTGTGGACAACGGACTATCAGGAGGATCCAAACTGATCTAGCACGGCTTCAATCATCATCAATACATCCGAAGGATGTGGCCCGCCTTTATCTCCTCTCTTGTGGCCAAGCCTGACGAAAACCATGTTTTCGGATGGAATGATAAATACATATTGTCCGAGTATTCCCCTTGCGTAAAATATCTTTCTGCCATCCACCTCTATCATCCACCAAAAGTATCCGTAATAATTAGTGTAAACGCCATTCTTGTCTTCGATATCACAGCCTGTCCATGATTCTTGAATAAACTCTTCCGAGACTATCTGTCGCCCATTCGCGTATCCGTTATGAAGATACAGCAAGCCAAATTTTGCCAGGTCACGCGTATTGGTATTGAAACAACAAAATGCCTTTTCCATTCCGTTGTCAGAATCGGTACTCCAGGTGGCGTCATGCACTGCACCTATTGGCTTCCATAATTTCCGGCTGGCGTATTCACTGAGTGACATACCGGTTGCTTCTCTTAACACAAATCCCATTATTTGTGCATCTCCACTCTTATACCGAAACTTCGTTCCGGGTTCTATACTTACTTTCAGATCCTTTATTACTTTTTCAAGGTCATCTCCATAATAAGCAGTGGACACGTCGGAGAAAGGGGAATAGTAGATTTCGGACCAGCTCAAGCCGGAACTCATCGTGAGCAAATGTTTAAGCGTGATTCTGGATTTGGCATCTTCATTGAAGTAGGGTAAGTATTTTCCGACCGGATCATTTACGCTTTCTATTAATCCTTCGTAGATAGCAATTCCCGTCAGCGCAGCAATAATGCTTTTTGAGACCGAGAAGATATTACTTCGGGAAGAATCACTATATCCTTCCCAATATTTCTCCAGCAGCACGGAATCATTTTTCACGATAATAAACGAGACCGTCTTCAGCTTCTCTAACTCCTTGATAAAATCTTCCTGCAGGCTCGTATTTGCGTAGTGGGAGGAGTAGGGAATAGGTTCTCCGTGTGATGAAGCCACGGTTCTGGAATCAAACATTTCGACATCTTCAATTCCGGCAAAATTGTAATAGAACACTTTGAGTATATAATCATTTCCGGTAAGTAAAAGAAAAACGCGTACACCGATTACGATTGCCAGGAGAATGAGTAAGAACTTCTTCAAATCGAAAAAATGTTTAGCAAAGATGCAGAAAAATACAAAGCCTAAATAATACTGATCTTTTTTCGGACCGATTTACCCTTTGATTCGATTGTGAGAAAGTAGATTCCTTTGTTAAGGGCGGTAAGGTTAATCGAGTAGTATTGGATATTATTATTTGGTATAAATGTTTCAAATACCATCTGCCCAATCGAATTGTACACCTTGATTGGCTGGTTTTCTGTAAAACCGGTGGCCGAACGAATAATAAAATGGCCGGTAGAGGGGTTTGGGTAAATGATAATATCGGCATAAGCTTGGTAACTCTCGTCAATTGCGGTGGGAGAACCCACAGTAAAGTTATGTGCATAGGATTGGCCATCATAGGTTGCCTCATACTTCCAAACGCCTGTCTGAGCACCGTTGCCCGGTAGAAACCACCAATAAACATATGCACTTAGATAAAATTGCCAGGTGCTGGTCCAGGTCCAGTTGTTCCAGATGGTATTATCCGGTTGAGTTATCGTAATTTCTACTGAATCCCCGGTTAAAAGATGCCGGAAATATAGAAGAAGATATACTGTATCCTGTTCGAGAAAGAAATTAGCTTCATGAGTAATCGCATTTGTGCAGGAAAAGAGTTCTGGGGGTTTGTAATGAGTGTAAATCCTGTTGATACCATTATCGATATAGGAAGTTTGATTATTCCACCAGGTCACACCGTTCATGAAATTGCAAGTGCCCTGATACGGATCCACAAGATTACCTCCTGAATCATAGATTTCAAAATGCAGATGAGGCGCCGTTGAACTACCGGAGCTGCCAATATAACCCAGGAATTCTCCCTTGGCGACCGAACTTCCAACTCCTTTAGAAGTAAGGGAGTTCTTTTTGAAATGTCCATACCAGGCAACAGAGCCATCAGGATGTTCTATATAAATTGCATTCCAGGGCAGGGTGCTAAATGCGCAATTTTTATCAGCGTTTCCATTATCTTTTAATACGATCGTTCCCGCTGCAGCGGCTATCACTTCTACTGCATTGTCGTCCATTTTTTTCCATCTGAATGGCCATAAAACAATATCCGTACCCTGGTGGTTATATCCGGTACTCAAATCGTAGGTGCGTGTGCCACAGTTATAGTCAAGGAGCTGATTTGGAAAACCTAAATTCTGATCCACCTGATTAGCAAGTGTATAGTATCCATAACCGGAATGGCCTGATGCCCATTTCATCGGCCAATCCAGCAAAGTGATAGATCCAGATTCTTTATTGGCCCCGGCATCATTATTCAGCCCAAGCTCGATCCTATTGTGTTGAATCCTGGCTTTGATTTGCTCGCGTTGTAGATTAGTGATACATTGCCCGGATTGATAATCGATACCATTGAATACACCTCCGGTAAACGCTTGGCCATTGCCAACCTTTACCGTTGATTCCAAATCTTGACCAAGAGCAAATACGCTAATGACCACCAAACCGGCAATGCTGCATCCTCGGAAAATTCGTGTACGAGCCATCAATTAGAAAGTTTCGTATGATTTGTACTTAGAAAAGATACTAATTTTATACGTTTTCGTGAGGGTTTGGATACCTGTGTCTTCAGATCAACTCTGCAGCAAACAATTCTGAAAAATGATATTTCAAACGTTTCTTCACAGCTTCCAATTCGAGTGGGCGCCCAAGTTCTTTTTGCATGGAGGTAACAGCCTTATCTAATATGCCACAGGGCACTATATAGTCATAATAATCGAGATTGGTATTGACATTAAAAGCGAATCCGTGCATGGTTACCCACCTGCTGCATCGAATACCAATCGCACAAATTTTTCGTGCTTTCAGGGGATTGTCGGCGTCAAGCCACACCCCGGTTGCTTCCTTGCGCCGGCCTGCAAAAATATCAAAATCTGCTAAAGTTCTAATGATGTTCTCTTCCAGGAGATGAAGATATTTATGTATATCTGAAAAGAAGAAATCGAGATCCAATATGGGATATCCAACCACTTGCCCGGGCCCATGATAGGTAATATCACCTCCCCGGTTGATCCGGTAAAAGTCTATTTTTTTTTCTTTCAGTACCTTTTCACTGATGAGCAGGTTCTTGTCCTCACCATTTTTACCTAATGTATAAA
Source organism: Bacteroidota bacterium (assembly GCA_022573915.1). Taxonomy (GTDB): domain Bacteria; phylum Bacteroidota; class Bacteroidia; order Chitinophagales; family JACZTA01; genus JACZTA01. The sequence goes on from JACZTA010000157.1 coordinate 9,390, forward strand.
CAGGAAAATGTTCGCAGTATAACAGGTAGTGTTTGCGCTCATATTCTGTTGTGTCAT
>JACZTA010000332.1 GCA_022573915.1 Bacteroidota bacterium
GCATAAGCGACCGGACCGGGAGCGAATTCTAAATAAGCAGCAAACAATATACCCGAAGAGATCCAGGCAATATAATGTCCGATATACATGCCAAACGCACTCGCGAATCCGTATTTCCAATTTTTTGCATACCTGAATATCGTAAGATCCGACCTGCCTATATGCATTGCCATATTAACGAACCAGGCAAAGAACATGACATGCCAAAACGTAAATTTAGTCATGCCCTCAAGCGGAATGCCGGTCCAAATCCTCTCATTTGCTACCGTCCAAAAATCGGATAAGGAGTGGATCTGCAATTTTGGAAATGTTGCAAACGCAGCAGCTACAAATATCAGAGCAAGCCACGGCGCACAGAGTTTTGCAAATCTCGCAAGCGAATCGATGCCGAGGATTGCTATCGTTGTAACCGCCATTCCGGTAAGCAGAACTGTGAAGATCCAACCGAAGCTGGTCGGATAAAGATCATTCAATCCGGGCATAGAAATGCCGAAAGGTACTCCTACAGCAGTGGCTGAAACAGTGATCATTGCCCCTGCCAGGAAACAGAACATCACCGCATTGGCAATGTTATAGATAAAAACAAGATAGGGCCCGCATATTTTTCTGAGATGCCAATAAAGGTTGAGTCTTGTCCTTACTGCGATTGGTGCGGTGAGGAAGGCCCAGCTAAGAACCGCTAGCGCGTTTCCAAGAAGTAATCCCGAAAAAAGATCCAGTGCACTTACTCCATGTGCAACGAATAAAGGACCGATTATAAATTCAGTACCTGCTACATGTTCACCGGCATACATGCTGATGAAACCACCCGTACCTTTTAGTTTATCCTTGGTGACAGGCTGTCTGTCAAATTCGTTAAGTGAATCGAGCTTTTGTATGATGCCTGTTTGCGCCAAGTGACAATCGTTAAATGCGTTTCGAATATAGACATAATTTTTAAAGTCATATTAATTTGGAGATTTTTTGGTGGGCCATATGGATGTCGCTTGGTAATAATGATGGCACTTACTAAATGTGACTTGTAACATTTACTTGAGTATCGATATTTGACGAATTAGAATTATTAAACGATATCATTTACAAGGTATCTTCCTCCTTTTTTAAAGGAGATGTCGCGAAGCGACGGAGGATTTAATCAAGGCGATGAAGTTCATCGAGTATAACAGAGAAAATAAAAAGTGATCCCAAACACTTCGCAACGATTCTACCTTCGGCGAAGTGTTGTTGTGGCTCGAATTGCGAAAATCAAAGATGAGAGGCCACAAATTCAACCGACAAAAACCTTTGGGAAATTTCATTGCCGACTTCTATTGTAAAAAACTAAAGTTGGTTATTGAGGTGGATGGCAATAGTCATGATGCGGAGGAGGCGGAGATCTATGACGCTTGGCGGCAGAAAAAATTAGGGGAGATGGGTTTGACGGTGCTTCGTTTTGATGATATGGACGTGAAAAGAAACATGGGTTATGTATTGGAGGTGTTAGAGCGCTGGATTGTAGAGCACGAAATGTGATTTATCTCGCTATCGCATATCCCCCTTTTCCCCTTTTCAAGGGGGATTAGTTATGAGGTTTTTAATTAATAATTTCTACGGCTATTCCTCTTCTGAATATGTATATTTATCTTTCTGAAATATGCGAACTAAACTGGGTAAAAACATTGGATACATAATATTCGTCATCGGGTTATTGATGAAGATCAGTCTTATACCTTATGGTTTCGCATTTTTCGTCCTGGGAGCCTGGATACAACTAACTTCCAGTCTGATCAGACTGGTTCTAGCTTTTACCAAAAAGCAGGGTAGTCAAAAACAGTTCTATCGTCTGGTTGATTTGAGCATTGCCGCTTTCATGAATTATCTGGTATTTAGTTTTCAATTTTGGGGAGAATCAACCATCACCTTCTACGTGGCGTCTGCCATCGCGTTGTCATGCGTGGTATTCTATTTGCTGATCAAGCCAAAGAGAAATATTAGTCTACTGATATTTATTTTGGCGTTGGTGTCTTCATCAATGCTAATGAGCGTGCCAACTCATGAGTTGTATTACCGCATGCACGAGGATGTATTAAATTCATATACTGACGGGGATATGGGATTTCAACCCTGGATAGAATACAGCTGGCATCTCTATGAAGCCGGCGAATATGAGCTTGCTCTCATAGCAAACAAAAACGCTATCCATGCGGCTTATAAATACCTGGAGGTGGTAGGAGGTGACTGGGACATTATCAATGAGATCAAAGCGCATAATACAGCAATTGTAAATAGATCCTGGAGAAGTTTTTACGATTATAAATGACGAAGTGTATTATATTCCGGCGGGAAATATGAGGTGAGCTCCTATCCCGGTATAGAACAGAATCTTAAAAGATA
>JACZTA010000158.1 GCA_022573915.1 Bacteroidota bacterium
TGTTATCTTCCATGATTAGTTGATTTATTTCCCTGAGAAATAACTCTCAGGAAAGGGTTAATAAAGATATCATCCTCTCAATCAACAATCAAGTAATCTGTCCACATTTGTTTGACGGGATACAGTTGCAGAGAGAGTAGTGAGCATTGAGCAAGACTGTTATATTTTTGGCTAGCCAGGACTCACTATAAAATATCTTCTCTCAATCGATATGCGGTCAGAGAACTTCTAAAACTCAAAATTATATTACATATCTAGCAAATAAACAAGCATAGCAACTACTAACAAAATTTTGGATGAAGGATTAGTATTCTAAATTTCTTCAAATAAAAAGGAGGTGAAACCCAAGTCTCACCTCCCATATATGCTAACTCCCTAAGGGGATGATTATTCCATAGGGGGATTCGAACCCCCAAGTTCTGTAAAGAACACCTGGTTCCAAACCAGGCACGTTTGCCAATTTCGTCATATGGCCGCATTGTTTTAGACAACTAATATGCCAATACCGAGTTTGCTCATTTTTCTGTCAATATGGCAGAAAAGATTAGTTCAATCCCTCGTCTGTGAATCTATGTTATTACCCTCTTCGCCACAAATAGCTTATCCATTTTAGAACTAATCTATAAGATGACAGGCTACTCCATAGATTTATATCTTCCTTCTTAAACATGATGTCGACTCATATAAAGAAAATATGCAAGTGAATTCTTATATTGGATGGTGAATCACGCTATATCAAATGTAATTCGATTCTTTGAAATCTTATTAACTATCTGAGCAGTTTCTAAGCAATTTCAGCTAATGCTTGAGTTGTAACATCTTACTTAATAACATGGGGTTACTAGATAAAATAAAGAAGGTAGGTTCCGTAAAAGAGATGGTCAAAAGACTTCTTGATTCTAATAGTAAAATTCCTGAAAAGATAAAGTCTATCATCTCAAATAAGGTTGAGGAACTGATGTACAAAGATTTGGCTAAGGCACCAAAAATTGCGCTTATTGGTAAAACTGGAGTTGGTAAATCAAGTACCATAAATGCTCTTTTTGGGACTAACCTTGAAGTGGGACATTTCAAGGCATGTACTCAAGTTGAAAAAGGGCTGATCGTAAAAACGGAGAAAGGTGACTTACTGTTTTATGATATGCCTGGTCTTGGTGAGGATATAGATATAGACAAAGAGCACATAAAGACATATAACAAGATACTACCGGAATGCGATATTATTGTATGGCTAATTGCTGCTGATAGTCGAGATATGGCATATGATCAATTAATGTTAAAAGACATTCTAAGAGACAATTCTAAAAAACTGGTTGTCTGTGTTAATAAAGTAGATAAGATGCATCCTGATGATTGGATTGAAAAAGCAAATATTCCATCCAGGGCTCAAATGGAAAATATCACAAAACGAATAATTGATATAAATCAGAAATTAAGTAAGGTGATCCAGGGTCTTAGGAGCGAGCAGATATTGTATTATTCAGCAATTAAATCTTACCGTCTCGAGGAATTATTTGCATCATTACTAGATGCATGTGAAGACAATAAAGCGTGGGTGTTACAAAGCAGAATGAACATTTCTAAATATGAGGAACTTATTCACTCTGAGATACTTGAGAAATTAAATCACACTAAACCAAAATGATATGGCTGATAATTTAAGCGAAGAGGACATGGATTATATCTTCGATAGCGTTCGAAATGAGCTATCGCGCATGAATGAACAGAAGCAGAGAACCATTAAAAGGAGTGAGGCATCTTTTGCCCATTGGTTGAAAAATGCCGTAAATAAAATGGGGAAAGCACTTGGGTATATAATCTCTTTACCGTTTCGCGCAATTGCTGCAGTATGGAAATGGTTATTTGGATGAAAATGGTATTAACACAGGTTATATTAGTGATGTTGATAGCCTCTCAAGTACATGCATCAAATGATTCTATTGAGGATAGTGTGATAGGTAATAGCGCACTGACCCTGGATAATAATATAATTACCACTACTGATCAAAAGATCGAAAATCTAACTAAACAGATAAAAGTGTTACAACAAAAGGGTGAGAAAAAGAATCCATCGTATGAGTCATGGCTTCTGTTTATTGCAGCTATAATTATCGCAATTGGAGCTTATTTAGGAACTAATCAACAAACTAGGGGAAATACAATTTCAGGGTTTAGAGTGAAATGGATTGAGGATTTACGAATGTCTTATAGTGAATTCAATGTTGCTTTAAAAAACGTAGGACATAAAATTCGAGCGGGAGAGTTAGACCCAATTAAGGTAACGAAAGATCAAGATGTAGATAATATGCGTTTACTGCAAACTAGAATCAAACTTATGCTAAATCATAGTGGAACAGATATTGAGCACGTTCAATTTTATGAGAAGTTTTTGATTTATATCGATAAGAACAAAACGTTCTATTCGCGAAAACGGGGCATAACAGAATTGGAAAAAGAAATTAATGATTTAAGATTTGAAATTGAGGACCTGCTACTTACAATTTTTAAGAGTGAGTGGGAGAAAGCAAAGAAATTTAAATAAGTCCACTACATGTTTTCAACAGATTATCCTCAATTCTGAAAATCTAACAATAGTAGGTTTACTATAATAAGCGGACAGTCGAATAATTATCAACTAATCCAAAAAAATAAAATCGTTGCCCCTTCTGGGGTCATCCGCCAAATGGCGGATTGAGGTTACAACGGATCACGGCCGGATTTATCCGGTTAATTGAATCGCACCATATGCTTGACAAATAATCAAGTATATGCTAAGGTATCAGTGAGAAGCCCGTGATAACCTCGCGGGTTTCTCATTATGTCTTGTCGAATAAGAGTAATCCCCAGATTATGGCTTGACAAAGTCTTACGAAAGGGGGTATACTTAAATCAAACATTATCAATTTTAATATTGAAACCATTGCCCGTAAGGGGCACCCTTCAATAGAAGGGCCAGGACTAACAATGGTGATTATCTACTAGTTTTTCACATTTGAATTGTCTATTCTTCTTGTGATGCTGTATACTATGTATGTAAGACCCGTCTGGTTAGTCCTGGGCGGGTTTTACATATCTATGAAATTAAAAAATGCAATAGATCAGTTCATAAAATGGAAGGGCTTGGAAATCAAACAAAACACTGTACGAGGTTACTATTTAGACCTTCTTCAATTCTGCTTATATATGAGAAACCCTGATGTAGAATTCATTAAAGAAGAGCATACAACGGATTACTTTAACGAAATGAAAATGCTAGGATGGAAGAATAATAGCTTAACACCCAAGTCTTCAGCACTCAGGAAATTATTTGAATACTGCAGAATGAAAGGTATGAATACTATAAATTATGAAATGATCCAAGTCGTTCAAAGAAACTACACTCCTGCAAAAGTTGCAGAAGATTGGGAGATAGAAAAATTACTGGAGCTTTGTCCGGTAAATACTAGTAATCTTCAACAAATAAGGAATAGAGCTATTATTACACTTTTAAGAGATACTGGTGCTCGTTCTGGAGAAATATGTTCCTTGAATGTAGATGATATTAAACCGGGTGAGATGAAAACAGTGATTAAGACAGAGAAGTCAAGGGGGCTAGCACCTATCCGTGAGATATTCTGGGAACCGGAAACAGATCAAGATATTCATCGGTGGCTTAAAGCTAGAAATGAGTTAATAGAAAAGTTGGAATCAAATCACAAGGAGATTAGAAACCCGGAAGCGCTTTTTGTCGGTTACAGCAGTTGGCAAGCAGGAAAAAGGATTACCTCTCATGCAGTTTCAATTATACTCAGGAAATTGTCACGAAGAGCTGGGCTCGATACAGTCAATCCTCACTCCTTTAGACATAGAAGAGGTCATGAGCTAAGTAAAAGTGGAGCAAACAATTCTATTATTTCAGGAATTTTAGGTCATTCATCTCTTTCTAGCTCTTACATATATACCATGATGAATAGTTCTGAGCTACAAGAGGCATATAAAAAATTTAGACCAGCTAAAAGTAGTAAGTACAGAACAGTTGGTTATTAAATCCAATTTAGTTTTATCCCCACTGTAAAGGTTGACATAGCCTGTGAATTTGCTATACTTAAAGCAAGTTCATTTCAAGTGAACATTGAGAAACTAGATCTAACAGTCAATTTTTTTCTTGAAATTCTATCATATTTTTTTAAATACTGCACTCGACACCAAGAATCATTTTAAGTGGTGTCAGGTGTAGATATAGTATAAAGAAGCTAAAAAATAAGTAGAGATAGAGTTTTAAGTAAAAAAACCTGTTAACAACGAGGGTTTTTTCGGATTGTACATAGCAATCCGTGGAGTTTAATGTCGTATCAGGTGTCTAAAAATTATTAGGCAAAGAACACATACGGCACTAAGCAAAACGATCTATTTGGTTAGCTTCTTTTTTTATTGCTCCTTATCACTGCCTATAGAGGCCATTCACCAATACAATTTTAAATGTATAAAATGTGAATCAGGACTACCTATGATATGCATGAGTTTAAAGCTTACTGGATGACACGTATAACTTATTGCCTCAAACTCCATGGATTAGTGTGTACAATAACTTTGGTCGGACTTTATAATTTAGTGATACATAATAATGAAATACCTAAACGTATTCACTAAGCGTGAATTTGAACAAGATGGCGAAAGAAAAATCCAATGGTACCGGATAGGATATTTAAAAGAAACAGATAAAGGAGGAAAATATCTCAGATTGTTCTCCCAGCCGGATACTGAATTTTTCCTTTTCTCTCAGGATGACAATGTGGGTATAAAATAGATTATTTATTTACAAGAGCTCTTTAAAAAACTAATAAATGAAACATGATAAATCAGCCAGGTCAACTCAAGAATCTAAAGATCCCCGTGTTCGCGTAGTGTCTTCTAGACACTACTCTTCTGATACCTCCCCTCATCCGTATATTCGGATCGGGGGGAAGTATTTAGAAGAATATGGTTTTAAAATAGGTGATAGACTTAAAGTATGTCTGTCATCTGGACAGATAATCTTAACTAAAGTTAAGATTCCAATTTCAAAGCCCGAAGGATAATTTCTTTGGGCTTTTTCAATACTAGCGCGGAGGAATCAAACTAATTATTATACACAATGTATAGTAGTAATGTTAAAAACAGGTATTAATACTATATATTATACGTATATACCCTTCTTAAAGTATTTGAATATTTATTTTCATAAATAATTTAGTATATTTATATATGCGTTTTGAAATCCATATTTTATGTTTTTAATAAAAACAATATTATGAAAACTAAAAGAATACTTACGGTACTTTCAAGACTACTTGCGGTACTTTTCATTGGAATCGTTATTATTTATCCAATTAACGAAGCGTTGTCTGATGGAAGGACAAATCAAAAATGGAAAAAAAACAAGGGTTATAAATTTAGACTAAGAGTGCGTACCGCTACCACTGTAGTAACTAATTGCTATAGAACAGCATGGACATATGGCATCCCAGAAAATAGATTTTGCAGTAAAGCTCATTGTTTCGCTTGGGCTGCAATACCATCGATGAAGGTCGAGAAATGGAGTAATCGTTGGTGGGCTCGGTCGGGTGGTGAAGGTACTGGAGATTTTTCAAAACCTCCGCAGGATTCAATAGGTTTGGCTTTTGGTCAGTTTGCGCCTGATTCAATAAGATTTGACACTACTAACGGAAATAACAGAATCATCATACATGGTCTTAGATTGTTTTTAGCCACGTCATACAATGCCGCAAAAGATACTTTCTTTGCTGGCATGGGTATCACTATATGGGAACCACTGGATTCAGCGCGAGTTGGTTATGACGATACGGTAATTAATTCCTTCAATACAAAATATACTGCTACAGCAGTCATTATTCATGATAGTTTAAGGGTGACTGGGTGTTTTAGTTTGACCGATTTCACTATAGATACAACAGCGGGATTTACTGCGGGGTTCGATATATATACAGGGACAGATACTCCAATAATAGATGAAGGAGTTGATAGCTTTTACACGGCAAAGTTGGATGATGTTACATATACCCTAAATTTTTTACCAACAGATTCCGTACATAATTTAGAAGTTACTCTAACGGGTGATGCGAGTTATAGCGATACGATTCCAGGAATGTTGCTTAATAAAATGTCACCTAACAGTGTTGACCCTGCCAATATTTTGTTTAACATATATCCTAACCCAGTCTCTCAAATTTGTAATATTTCCTTCATGAGTTTAAGTGACCAAAAAGCATCCATAGTTCTATATGATTTTACTGGTAAAAAAATATTTACTATATTTAATAATAGGGTTGAAAAGAATCAGCAAAACCATATCAAGTTTGATGTCAGTGATTTAACTTCAGGTATTTACTTTGTTAAGGTTACATCTGAATCATCCGAAATGAATACTGTGGCCAAGGTCATTATATTTGATTAATTGTTTTGCCTAAACATAATGCTATGAAAATCGCAAAATTCTTGTTCGTACTTGCCATCATATCAATGATGTTAACATTGAGCGTTTTTGCTCAAAATAATATTGACTTTGGGTTACATTTTGGAGCAAATTATTCCAGTCCCAACTTAGATGATGAAATTACTGAAGGCATAGTCTTTCATTATGCAATAAGCCCATCAATTGGGATAGCGTTAGCTTATGAACTAAACAATCATTTAAGTATTAATTCGGGGCTGGAATTAGATTATTTGGGCTGGGGTTATTCTACCGTAACCAAGGACAGCAAATCGACAAGTCATTTTCGAACAATTGAAATACCAATAGAACTTCGTAGTCATTCTAATTTAACCTTTTACGAAGATTGGTTATTAACCTTTTCCGGTGGTGTTGCTTTGAGTTTTCCCACACGAGGATTATGCGGTGGTACATCTGAAAATAGTCTAACGGATGTAATTATTATTGAAAAGGAAGATTACTTAGGAGGTATAAATTATTTAACATCTGCAGGATTAGGTTTTGAAAAAGTAATTAGCAAAGCATTACGAATTAATATTGGAATGAATTACCACCAGGGAATGAAGAAAATCGTGGATGGAGAGATACACTATTTATCAGGTGATGATATAAATAACACTTATACGTATAAATCTTTAGGTAGTTACCTCTCATTGGATTTAACCTGCTTCATTATAGGTACTAAGTGAACGGTTAGAAATTTATAATCATGCTGGAGAAGAATGGTGTCTACCTTAGTGGGATAATATGTATCTTGGTTCTGGTTGTGTTCTGCAACAAATTAATGGTCGCTCAGGATAATATTCAACTCGGAGTCCATTTGAATCCAACAGTTTCTGTTCCTCATCCCACTACGACCACTGTATATGATCATGATTTTCACTCCTTACGGCCAGGTGTAGGATTTAAAACAGGCGTTAACTTTAATTTACGTACTTCCTATGGAATCGGTCTCAGGACAGGATTTTCTTATGTTTACAAAAAATATTATCTCATTCAAACAAGTGTTGGAGGTCCAAAAATTCCGGGCTATATAAGAACTTTTATACAATCAGATGTAATCGAATTGCCGATTATCGCATCTTTCTCTTTTAAAAAAGTTGCAGATGATAAAATTTGGATTAACACGTTTGCAGGCATCACTATGGATTGGACGTTTGGTGTTGGTGTAGGAAATAAAATTGGTGATGGATGTATATTTGAACCTCTTGGTAAAATTTATCTTGAAAGCGATCCTCAATTTATTTTTGTAAGGGAAAAATCAAATAGTATTTTACTCGGAGCCAGCATTATTAAACCGCTTCAAAATAAGAGATTAATTGAAGTTGGCATTTCATACCATCATGACCTTCAGAAAAACCATACAATTGATATTAACAATTACGTAGAAATAGACGATATTAGTTACGGCACATTCAATGCATCATTAAATCCTATCCAAAGTTATTTTTCCATTGATTTTGCATTCTATCCACTTGTTTATTAATAAATCATAGTAAGTAATTAAAGGAAAGGGATTTAATAATTTAGTGTACTTCCTACCGCGAACGTTAAGTTTCCATCATTAAATAATTAATCTTCCATTCCAACCTCAGTTATGCATGGAGTATAGTTACCAAAACTAATTTGCGACCTTTTCCAGACATTTGATTGCGTTCCCCAATTTCAACGAACTCAATTCCTTTAGCTCATAGTCCTTAAAGTTCTCTCTAGAATATATCCTGATTTTAGCAATGGGTGACGCTTTGAGTTTTTCCCAGTCTTCTTCCTTTTTTGAATAAATAGCTATTCTGTAGTACCAATAATCACTATAATGTTCGGCTGGATCGTCTCTCAATACCAATTTAACTATTTCACCGTTTTCAAGTTTTATCATGATCACAATACCCATTGTGTGCTTAAACCCTTCCTTGTTAGAGAACATAAACTTCAAATATTCACTACTATCTATTCGTGATGCCATGACCCAAATTTTAAACGCCTCTTGGCCACGTCCAAACCCCAGGTTCATATAAATCAGTTCTAGTTCAGTTTTCAGCTTTTTTTGTCCAGTGAATTCATCGATTTCGTTCACGCTATACTCGCAGTCTTGTCCTGAAGCAAGTTTGGATAAGAGAAGTGCTGAAATTATTATTAATAGTTTCATGTCAATTTTTTTTACGAGTTTCTTAAAATTTGATTGTAATTCCTCCTTTTACTAGGCCACCTGGTCCGAGATTAATAGCACCGTACAAAGCAATAGCTGAACTTAAATAGACCCGACCTCCTATGTCCGCTGCAATGACTACGAGGGTTCCATTTTTATGCTGATCCTTTACATCGACGTACTTGATGGTGGCGTGACCCAGCATTGCAGATACATAAGGATCCAATATAGAGTAATCGCCGTAATGATATTCGCTTTTAAATCCAACCATTGTTACGGTGCGCTGATCGAAGGTGTAGGTGTAGTTTAATTGCACATGACTCTCCAAAGCACCTCTACTTAATATACCTCCTATTGAAAATCTGGATGTTACAAAATACTGCAAATCCAAATTGAAATATGTTCCCGAGACACCAAGCCCAACTCCTCCTGACAGGAGTGTCACCCCGCTCTCGGCTATATCTTTGCTTTTTTTAGCGATGCCCTCCTCCTGAGCATTCGAGGTTATTACTAAGAACATCAACGCAAATAGTGGAATTAATATCATTTTCATAGATAACTTTCAAGTTCATAGATTATCCTGCCCAGTAGTTATTTACAAACAATATGGTGTAGAGGGCAAAGAGGAGGATAGAAATAAGGAGCCAGCTTTGTTTGACATATTTATTTTGTATTGATTCGGCTAAAATATAGATAGGAAAAAGTATAAGCATGTATCGGCCAATGCTCATGAGCGTCCCTGTGCTAAGTCCAACCCCTATAATTGTAAGCATGTAGAGGCCATAAG
>JACZTA010000159.1 GCA_022573915.1 Bacteroidota bacterium
AGCTGCTTTTGCCTGTCGCTCTGAAACCTGAGCATTTTGCAGTTCCAATGATGCATGGGAAATACCCTTTATTTGTATTAAGTTCCCTTGTTCCATTAAATCTATTTGAGGGATTTTGAGGTTAGATAAAAATTCAGTAAAATCTTTGAAATCAGAAAGTTTTTATATTGGATTGATTTTAATTTGCACTTGACCCTGTCCTTTAGGGTAATAACCGCGTTTAATCAGTTTACAGCCTATATCCGCATATTTCTTTAAATGGGGCAATAAAACATTATTGAAATAATCAAAGGATGGGCTCCAGCTGGTATCTGTACCCCCAATAATATTAAATTTTACTGGCTTGTTAGCAAACATCGATGGCATTAACAATGATTGCAAAAATAAAGTTATTGAGCCTGCTGTCTGCATGTCAATATCTATGGTTTTTCCCTCTATTTTTTTAGGATAATATTTTAATGATGTAGAGCCTAAAGATGCTCCCTCAACATGAGCATTGCATAATTTTTCCATGGCTTTGACACAAAATAAATGTTGGTTCTTGAGACCTGGCTGCGGCCTGTTTTTTCTTATGTTTTCTATCTCAAAGGGCTGATGTGTTAAAGTTGAGAGTGCTAGAGCTATTCTTGCAATACTGCCTCCACCTTCTAGGTAAGAACCATCTAATTCTATCATAAAAATAAAGAATGGGGGTTATTATTTAAAAATTGTTAAATTAAATATTCTCTATGTCTACAAGTATAGCATCCACATCATCTAGCTCAGATGTATCAAGCTCTTCATCTGTATCAGCAGAATCAGAAATATCTTCTGCAACTTCATCTATAGGTGCTTCACCTGTTGTTCCTGCTGAAACTATTGGAGCTTCTGGTGTTGTTGGTGTTGTGGGTGCTTCAGGACCTGGCTTAGGCGCGCAACTAACTACTAAAACCAATGCCAGCATTATTAATGAAGCCAAATGCAGTTTTTTAATCATTTAATCACCAATTTTTTATTCTTCGTCATCATCTTCAAATTCTGTTTCTATCTTTATTTTTACCTTATCTTCTACTGTCTCTAAACTTGCTGCTAGGTCATCAACTAAGGTTTGCTGTTCATCAGTTAGAGTCCCTTCCACTTCTTTCTTAATCTCAACCTCATCATCCTCTGCCTTTGCTTCTATCTTTATATCCACGCTAGTGCTTGATTCTTGTAAGCTACTTACTAATGAATCGACCATTGATTGTTGAGCTACCGTCAATGAGCCTTCTACCTCTACCTTGACTTTTTGCTTTTCTTCTTCGTCATCATCTTCAAACTCTATCTCTAATAACTCATCTTCATCTTCTTTTTCAAAGTCGACTTCTTTATAAGATGATTTTATTTCTCTTACTATTTTTTTCAGCATATCATGAGCTTCTTTTAAGTCATCATGCGCTTCTCTGGCAAGTGATTTTGATTCTTGCAATAAAGATTTTTTGTCTTCATTTATACCTGTTGCTTTTGCTTCTTTGAACTTTTCTTGGGATTGTTTTAGTTTTTCTCTTGCATCAGCAACTTTATTACTAAATTCTCCTACTTTTTCATCAATACCTTCTACTTCAATGCCTTTCTCTTCCATCTCTGAAAGAATTCTGTTCAGTTTTTTCTCTAATTGCTCACTTTCCTTCAATATACTCCTTACTTTCCCGTTTACGATTTCTCTAGTGTGTGATTTTGAACTGTCCTTGATCCTTTTCCACACTACATTTATTTTTTTAGCTTCTTCTTTGGTTAGATTCTTAATATCCAGGTTAGGATAAGCCCTTTGAGAAATGCCGTAATTTGTTCTGCCGCCTTTATCGACAGGATCATCTACAAAACCTCCTTCATGTTTTAAAACCTTCTCTATTGCTTCGTTGAATGTTGTAATCATAATGTATCAGTAGTATCTTTTTTAATTTCTTGTTCAACTTTTGCCTTTTTAAACTTTACCTCGTTACCTTTAGGAGTGCAAAAATAACCCGTTGTAAGCAATACAATAATAAATAGTGCAAAGAATAAATTACTATTGAGACCGTTATATACGATCGATTTTGTAGTCATTGTTTTAAATATTATTTATTATAACTATTTTAATTAATCTGTTACAAACCACTCGATATAGAAATCAATATAATCTTGTGGTACTTTTTCTGAATCGATGCTAACATCTTGAAATTCATCAATTTTCAGCAAATGTAGATTAATTTCTATTTCTTCATTCAATATTGGAGATATTTCTTCCTGAAATTTTATTCTGTCTTTGCTATTTTTAAATGCATAAGTAAGATGCCGCAACCATACAGAGTAACAATATCGTGCCGAGCTTGAACCTTTTGTTCCTTTATCTGTTGGACGATACATTCCGGGAATGTAGGTAGCCAGGCCTTTCAATATTGGTTTTATTTCCATCAGAGAATTTTACCGGAAGTGAAAATAGCTCCACAAAAATAGGAAATTATACGAAGCTAAGAGGGACTGGCTGTGGATAACCTCCGTAAGAATATTGCTTACTTTTGTAACTTTACACGACCTTTAAATGAAATGATAAGCACTACTTGCTTTTTTTTCAGTTTGTTTTACACCTCCTACAGTTTATTATAAAGTTGATTTACGCAGAAATGCGCTTGAAATAATTTCGCAGAATGGTATTAGGCAATGGCCTGATGGCTCAAACATTTAAGGATTACAGAATGAACGCTGATGTCACCATCTTCGCATCAGGTGTTTCAAATTCCCTGGAAGACAATCAGGATGCGTTTGATTTTGAAATGGCGATGGTGAAAAGCCAGTCAGAAAAGGATGCCAAATTCGTTTATTTTTCGACCTGTAGCATTGAAGATCCAAGCAGGCACGAAAAGGAATATGTTAATCATAAGCTTAATGTAGAACAATTTATACAAGAGCACTTTGATCGCTACTTTATATTTCGATTGCCAATTATTGTAGGAAAATCTGAAAATCCTCACACGCTAACCAACTTTTTTTACAATCAGATCGTCAGTAATAATAAGTTCAAGGTTTACAGAAATGCATGCCGGTATCTTATCGATGTGGATCACGTGAAGCAAATTGCGGATACTATCTTAGCAACTGATAAATTTTTGAATCAAATAATTTCTGTGTCGTTGGATAACCGTGTCAGAGTTCAGGACCTTGTGGAAATTTTCGAAACAGTTTTGTCAAAGAAGGCAAACTGCGATCTGGTAGATAGTGGTGTTTGCTATTCGTTGAATGGTCATATTCCCCACGATCTGATCAGGGAAGCAGGGATCGAACTGACTGAAAACTATAATCTTGAGCTAATACAGAAGTACTATGGCTCACACTAGATCAAAAATTCTGGTAGTCGGCCCACACTTAGACAATAGCGGGGGAGTAGCAAATTTATATAAAACATTAAGACAGGTTCCCCGGTATGAAGAATCAGTTGATTATTTTGTGAACGGCAACCGGAAGAACGCTCATCTATTTACACCCATCTTCGATTTGATCCGGTTCATGGGCGTGTTTTACAAATACAAGGTCATACATTTCAATCCATCTCTTGAATACAAGTCTATCATAAGAGATAATACTTATATTTTACTCAGCTTGATGTTTGGTAAGAAGACGATTGTTTCGTTGATGGGATGGAATGAAAAAGTAGCTGCCAGGCTCATGCGCTCATCCCTGCTTAAAAGGATGACAATCCGGGCATTTAATAAGAGCCATGCCCTGACGGTTCTTTCTGCTAGTTTCAAAAAGGTTTTTGAAGATTTTGGGATTAAGAAAATGCCGGAGGTGATCACTCCTACCTATGATATTAAAATGGAGAACATGCTTTTTGAGGATAAGAATTTTGATAAGCATCGAATTCGCATACTTTACATGGCGAGAATCGAGTTGAGCAAAGGAATTTACAAGGTGTTGGATATTTTTAATTTATTGAACCAAGCTGATTCGGGTATTGAGTATAGTTATACTGTGGTGGGAGACGGTTCAGAATTGGAAAACATGAAAGCGAAAGCCCGTGAGTTAGGTTTGGAAATAGAATTCAAAAGTTATGTTTCGAAAGCTATTGAGAAAGAGAAGATATACAATGAGCACGATCTGTTTCTTTTTCCATCTGAACACCCTGAAGGGTTTCCTTTGATCCTTGCAGAAGCTTTGAAGGGAGGATTGGTCATCGTAGCATCGGATGCCGGCGGTATTGGAGGTGAGCTGGATTCGTCGAATGGAATTATATTATCTAAAGAAAGTGCGGCACCCATTTATGTAGAGACTATAATTGAGTTATTACAGCAAAATAATTTCACTGAAAAAAGCAGATATAATAAGAAGTTTGCAGTTGAAAAATTCGGGCCCGAAACCAGGGTGGATAGTTATTTGAATTTATATAATCGAGTATTGGATCAAAACTAAGATGGGATTTAACAAGGTTGACAAGGAATCTTATGACGTTCACTATAAAGGAACGATGAGTGAATTGGCGGAAGCAGGGGATAAGGAAGCCTACGCCAAAGCCTATGAAGAGAAAGACCTTTCTCCCTTCTATGCCGGTGGTACCACGAAGGGGTATGTCAGGGGTCTGAGTATGAACCGCTTGATAGCAGAGGTAACTCAAACCGGTAAACCTTTAAGTGAATTCACCGTCCTGGATGCAGGATGCGGCCAGGGGGAGTTATCCGTTTACCTGGCAACCAAAGGCTTCCGGGTGATCGGCGTGGATATTTCAGCAGAAGCATGCAAGAGCGCGGAAAAACTCGCTGAGAAATTTGGACTAGGAGACCGCTGCAGGTTTATAGCCCAAAGTTTGGGCGAGACGGGCCTGGAGGCAGAGAGTGTGGATCAGATCATTGGCCATGCGGCGCTGCATCATTTTATTAAATATGAGGACGTGCCGGGCGAATTTCACCGCATACTCAGGCGAGGCGGAAAAGGATTTTTTGCCGACTCCTTTGGGGAAAATAAGGCTTTTCATATCTTTCATAACAAAGAAGAAATGGAACGGCTCGGAGATGTGATCTTATCCGAGAAGCTGATTCGAAACTATTTTAAAAATTTTAAAGTCCAGCTGACACCCACCGACCGGTTCACCATGTTCGATAAACTAAACTTGAAGATACTTCCCAAGGGCATGACCGGTGTTATGCGCGGTATTTCCAGGATCTATTTTGTACTGGATAGGATCACTCAAAGCAGTAACCGGCTCATCACTTTTCTGAGTGGTGCGATTATGACGGTGATTACGAAGGAGTAAAATGTCTGAACCGCTGATTCTGATGATTAATGGATGGCGCTGATTAAATTCGGTTTATAATCCGGAAACCAATTGTTATTATACATTCTAGAATAATCACTTCCGAATAATTACATGGCTCAGCACTGGTTTACTCAACCATCACCTTCTCAACAAATATCGAATTCTGGCCTAAGTCGGTAATAAAGTATTTACTTACTATTAGAATTGCATTGAATATAGTGATTAAAAGAGATTATGATATATAAAATTAAACTTCTTATAAAGAGAGGTAAATTGAGATACTGCTCGGAATGAAATTTGCAGGAAACATAGGAAGTTTGAATATGAGAACAACAATATTATTACTGGCTCTAATAATGTTTGGCTGTAGTGGTAACTCGCCAGAGGAGAAAGAACAGATTGTGAATGAATCCTCTGAACAGATTCATCCCAAACCTGCCGACTACAATTTAATCACACTAACTGTGTATACAGCATTTGAGAAAGCGATAATGCTCTATATTAATATGTTGGATTCAACATTAGGATGTAGAGTTTTGGGAAGTGACAGTCTGGCACCTCCACCTCCTCCACCGCTACCGGGAGAAAAGGTAGAACGCATAATTATTTATCCTAACGAAATAATTGGACTCGGCCCCGTGGAATATGATTTTTTAAAGGATTCAATTGTAAATTTATTGGTTGAAGAAGACTTAGTTTCTCGAGTTATGATGGGCGGACATGATGGTATGGGCGCCGAACTTGTATTCTTCTCCTCGAATGGCACGATGAAATCTTGCGTGATTATGAATGCAGGCACATTGACACAGGGGAAACTAATTACATTTAGTATCGACAAACTTTTGGAATCCAAATTGGATTCCGCGAATATAACGCTCTATCAATCAATTCGTAAATATCTACATTAGTCCCCCTGAATTCGGGACTGCTTTCTGACCTAGGTGGTGTCGATCGCAGCTTGTGTATTATTTGATCGAATAAGGAAGGCTGGAAGGAAATCTTAACTGGAATCATTAACGAATACAAATAGTGGACGAACAAGCGACATCTAAGGCGTTTTCGTGACAATCGTTTGGTTACTGTTTCGAATAATAATCTTGAATGTGATCATACTGACCATGTCTCTGATTATCGGTACTACGCGGGGTATCATAGAGCAGGTTGATCCCTTTATGATCCTGCTCCCATTTCAACTTTATATGACCACATTTTTCCTGGCAAATCTGGTTTACCTGATCGGCATTGTATTTGAGGCTATATACCTGAGAATGTGGAACAAGAAGATTGTGGTGAAGGAGTTTGAGAAGAAATTTTTTAAAGTTGGACTACTTATGACAATTATTGTACACTCGACAGGTGTTGTTTTGTATTTGTTAAACTATTTAGAATAACACGAGTGAAGAAGAGAGCTCTTATATTAACATTAATATTCATACCGCTGCTATCTCTCGCACAGTTAAAAGGGGAATACTGTATTAGCTATGGATTTGGAGGGGAGTGCATAAAGTTTTATAAAAATAATAATTTTAAATATCAGTCATCCTCTTGCACGCAACAAGCAACAGGGCAAGGGACGTATGAATTAACGGAGAATAAATTGATATTATATTTTGAATCCGATGGAGCGCTTGGTGATGATGAGCAAGTTAAAATAGAAAGCTCTGATGCTTTGTCGGATACAGTCTGGATTGAGATCACAACAAGAGAAAGTGCAGCGGGCCAACCTCTACCGTTTAATGCCAGTTGTTTTAAAGATTCTCTTGAAAGTACTATAGCTTGTTCAGTAGCCAACTTTGAGGGTAGGACTTATTATCTCTTACCCAAATCAAATGATGCGCTCACCTTGTTTGTTAGTTCTGTGGGTTATAAAACTTTCACATATCCACTGGTGCCCGATAAGAATTACAAACTACAAATTGACATGTCAAACTCAGGTTTTTATAGAAAATATAGATCAGGCGAAATAATGAGTTTTGATGTGAGAGAGGTGAATAATAAGTCTATTGAATTAACAAGTGATTTCTGGTCTGTTGAATTCACCAGGTATGTGCGAAATGACCGAATATCGCAGAGAATTAGGCGGATTCCCCGGCCCATCCGCTCGTTAATATGGAGAATTAAGGATCGCCAATTCGCTGATGACTGTTAGAATATTTGCCATCATGAGGTTTAACGATTTAATGCTCACTTCGTAATCGTGGGACTACGAAGTTGTGGATTATCGTTCTACATATTTAAGCTTTTATTTTGCTGCGGCAGCTTACTTTTGAGCTTCCAAAACCATACTTTCAAGCAGGTTGAAGGATTCCCCTATCTCTTCGCCATGTCTTTCGAGGTTTTGCAAAGCGGAATCTTCACTCTCACCAATATTGCAAAATTTTACTTCTTGAAATCCGGCTTTTTCCAAAAGGATCTTTAGCGTAGCCTTATCGTAAATGAAACGATGACCAAAACTGTAGAAGAAATTATTGACGATTAATGATCTTTCGACAGGTGTATCAGTATCAAAAAATCGTTCCATATTGCTGGCCAGGTATTCCCTCTGTATATCCGTGAGATCATCGTTGTAAAGGCCGGCAAGAAAAGCCAGGTTGGGTGTGGAAATACGGATCTTACCTCCGGTTTTTAGTATTCTATAACATTCAGCGATCATCTTTTCTCCATCCTTATAGGAAATATGTTCGATCATATGTTCGGTAAAAATATAATCGAATGTTTCATCAGCTATTGGAAATGGATCTATTGCATCCAAAAATATTATTTCAGCTGATTTAGGGATTAGATCTGTATTGAGCCAAGCATCATGAGTTTGTCGCTGTGACCCAATTTGAAGCATTAGTATTTCATGCTCTTTTATATATGTTTCGATTTGTTTAACCTGCCGCTTCGCATGAAACCTCCTATCCAATACTTCAGGTGTAAAACCAAACAGGCTTCTTATCCATCTTACCATGTTAAGCAGTATGTTCATCTTTGCTCTTTGCGCTTAAACAGTCTGAACCGCAGATTTTGCTGATTAACTTCGTTTCATTATCCGGAACCAGCGCAGCATTATACATTCTACAATATACATTGCAAAATAATTGCTCGGCTCAAACTCTTTAGGTAAAGTATTCTTAAAATAATGTATAGATAAACGGTGCCACAGCAGAACCCTCTGTCAGGAATATTAAGGCACCCAGCAACACGAGGAAAACGATGATCGGTATTAACCACCATTTCTTGCGCACTCTAAGAAAATCCCAGAATTCTTTGAATATTGCCAGTTTACTCATCGTCGTTTGCGAATAGCAATGCAAATTTAGGCAAATAAAATTGATGTCTAAAATTGCCTGTCATATTGCTCCTTTGTGAATTCTTTAACTTCTCTCTTGTTCCAATAGCTCTTCTTCGATTTGTCAATCTTCATGTCCAGGAATCGTTTACCTGCAATACCCGAGATCAAACTGATAAGAGAGAGGATAAAGAAAAACAGGATAGCCAGGATCACCCGGGTCATGATGAAACCCATTATCACCGCAAACACCATCCATATCTTTTGAAATGGGATGAGAAGGATGGGTAATATCACTCCTTCCAGAATCACTACTACACCGGCAATCGCGTATGCAATATAATTAGCATTGCCTTTAAAAAGCATTATCCCGGAAATGATCAGACAGGCAATACCTATTACCCATCCGAAGTTCCGAAGATCTTTTTTACTGCTTTTTATACTTAATATTTCGTCCAGAATGCTCATAAGGATTAATCAAGTTGAAATTCTTTCTTCCATTTCTCATCTTTTTCAACCGGTTTTTGTTCAGTCTTATCCAATAAAAACGAGCCGATCATGAGATAATCCATGTTCGTACGCATGAAGCAGCGAAAAGCATCTTCAGGGGTGCAGACGATGGGCTCCCCTCTTACATTGAACGAAGTGTTGATCACTACCGCACACCCTTGCTTTTCCTCAAACCTGCTGATAGTTTCATGGAAGAGCGAATTTGTTTCCTTGTGAACTGTCTGTATCCTAGCAGAATAATCCACGTGGGTGATAGCAGGTATATCCGATCGTTTAATATGCAGTTTATCCAATCCAAACAGATTCTCTTCCTCCCGGCTCATCGATTTTTGCCTGTCCTTTCTAACATTTGAAACCATGAGCATATAGGG
>JACZTA010000160.1 GCA_022573915.1 Bacteroidota bacterium
AAGTAAAGATTGTTGACATCGAAGAAATAAAGGGCTGCACAGGAACCCGCCCCTATCCATACGAATACCTGCATGAATCGTTTTTTATTGCCGCGGTAATCTGCTATGGAAGCCAGCAATGGAGATATCAAAGCGATCAACATGTAAGAAAAAGACAAGACATAAAGGTATAAAGCTGAATTCACAAACTCCCTGCCCATAAATTGTACCTTATCAGATCCATCCACAGAAGTGATATCCGTGTAAAATGCAGGGAAAATTGCCGTGAGGATTACCAGCAAGTAGACCGAATTAGCCCAGTCGTACATTGCCCACGAGCGTGTGATTTTTTTATCGTTGATTAGATGCATTAGGGCGAGCACCGGAATTATTTGGCTAAGATATAAACTGCCAGTCAATATTTTACCATTTGCCCAAACTCTTCAAAAATATTATATTAGCCAAAAGCTATTTCGAGATCATTTATTACATCATTAAAATAAAAGGCAAGATCAATATTCCTGATTACGTCCAGATAAGAGACGATCAATTCACGTTGGTGGCTTATTTCAGAACAGACAGGCCGGAGCGAGCCTTGACCAAATGTGGGTTAGAACACCGGATCGATAAAATATCGTCTGTCGTAGAAGAACTCCCATTTGGTAAAATTCAAAAGATAGATCTCTGATGGACGAAAGCATTGTGATTGAATTACGTGATGCCGATATTTTCCAACAAAAGACATTGGTTCTCAGTAACATAAATCTCAAGATCGAAAAAGGTGAGTTTGTTTACCTCATTGGAAAAACAGGAAGTGGAAAAAGTAGTTTGCTAAAGACATTATACGGAGATCTTCCCCTGAAAAAGGGAGAAGGGCAAATTGTTGGATTTGATCTTGTAAAACTAACCTGGAAACAAATACCATATCTCAGAAGAAAACTTGGCATCGTATTTCAGGATTTCCAGCTACTGACAGATCGGACCGTAGCTGAAAATCTTAGCTTTGTACTTCGGGCAACCGGCTGGAAGGACAAGAAAAAAATGGAAAATAAGGTCAGGGAAGTTCTTGAACGGGAAGGGCTCAAAACCAAAGACTTTAAAATGCCTCATGAACTTTCCGGCGGTGAACAACAACGAGTTGTTATCGCCCGTGCCTTACTCAATGATCCGGAAATAGTCTTGGCTGACGAACCAACCGGAAATCTGGATCCCGATACATCGGATGAAATAATGAAATTGCTCATTCAAATAAGTAACGCCGGTACGACTGTACTGATGGCCACTCATAATTATAATGTAATTAAGAAATTTCCGAGCAGGATCATAAAGATGGAAGATGGAAAAATACTCGATTCGCTGCAAGGATTCTTAGCTGATCAACCCATGTCGGAAACTGAGGAGTGAGATAATATCTTAATCAGCTTTCCTGCATTGCTTGCATTTGAAAACTTATCTTCCAGAATATTCTTTCTACGCTGAATTTCAGAGGATTCAAAGGGTTTATTAAAGTAATCATTTAATAACGATCTAATCGATTCATCGCTGTTTCCAAGGAGACAAAGATCATCTAGACCGGTTCCCTCAAGCATGTTTGAATTGACTAAGCAGTACCTTCCCTTAAACAAGGCATTAATCAGTTTGAGTTTAAAACCCGAAGTGTTGGAAGTGAGCATAATATTGACATGAGCATCCCGTATCAATTCCTCCATTTTCTCGTGATCAGGGTCAATAATCACCTGAACATTAGGATGGCTCTTTGCCTTAGCAATCAACTTCGGATTGGGTTTTTTTCCTGCTATTATCAAAGGTATGTTCATATCCGTGAAAATGCTTTCACATAGGTATAAACCTGTTTGATAATTATCAGAAATGCTCAAATCTCCGTGATACAAGGCATACGCTCCGGTTCCCTCCATGCAGGTTACTTTATCCGAACTATGGAATGGCGGAAGCAACTCAACATTGTCGTAAACGGCGCTCAATTCTATCGTATCCCTGCTTGAAATGGTAAAAATATGATTGGCATGCTTGAGGATCTTTTCAAACTCTGCCAGTTTTTGTGATTCCCTTTTGAAATAATATTTCTTCAATCCACTCGCCTGCTCAACTAAATGCCTGTAATATTCACTTTCAATATTATGTGCCCTGACCATCTTCAGACGCGAGCTCAATTTTTCATGTGCAAGAAAATAGCAGGTGTGGATACCTTCGAATAATATCGGATTCTCATCGGCCAGGAGATTATCTAGTAATTTCCCGGAACGTCTGGAATAAACGATATAGGGCAATTGATTCAAAAGATCGATAATAGACATCTTTCTTTTATAATAGGTGACCGTTTCGCAGATTGAATTCAAATGTGCCGATCTAGGCCTATCGTACAGGTAACAATGAAGATGGATCCTTATTCCCGCAGCATGCAGCGCTTTTAGTTTATAGTAAACGTCTATTACCCCTCCATAATCAGGAGGATGAGGCACATTAAATGTTACCACATGTAAGTATCGATCACTCAATCTCAGAATACTGTTTTAATAGCTTTAATTCCTCTTTCTGCCAGTTCAGCTCTTTACTGGCAAGCAGACAGTTCTCATGCAGAAGGTTATAGTATGAGCTGTCATTCAATAATTTATTGATAGCTGTTACAATGGTATCCTCCTCCAGATTATTGAGCAGTATTGTTACTTCATACTTTTCGTTTATTCGCGCATATTCCGGAAAATTTGAGCTTATGGAAGGAACCCCCGCGTGCAAGTAATCAAAGAATTTATTGGATAAAGAATGGTAATAGCTCAATCCCAGGTTTTCCAAAATATTAACTCCAATTACGGCATTCTTTGTGATTTCTCTCAAGTGGTCGGGACGCATGGCAGTCGCTATAGTTACCTTGCCCGACAGCCCTTGCTTGTTTATCATAGTCGTTATCGAACTTGTGAGATATCCGGTGCCAACGATCAACAGATTATGATCGATATGATGCATTGCCATGATGATCTGCTCCAACCCTCTTCCCATGTTTATCGCACCCTGATATAAAATATATTTTCTATCCCTGTCAGAATTATTGAATTCATGATAGATTGGCATATTTCTGATGACATGTAGATCAATTGAATATTTCTTATTCAATATACCGGCAATATCCTCGTTGACGGTGTAACCATGTTTAAGTGACGGAAGGATCATCTTCTCAATGCTTTGCCAAATTTTCTTCGTTCGCTTCCTGCCTTCCAGCTCCGGCAGCTCCGTGAACAACTCGTGTGCATCATAAAACAAGGTTTTGGATCTAAGTTTCTTTATTAGAAAACCTGCCAGTAAGGTGTCAAGATCTACACAGCATATGATGTCAAATCTTTTAAACAAAAGAAAAAAGAATAGGCGAATATTGAATTCAGCATAAAACCACTTACCTTTATTAAACACACATTTTAGTCTCTTTTGAGCATACGGTTTATCCTCCGGTTCCATAGAATTTTTGAGCTTGCGCCCGATCAGCTCTACTTCATATCCGTTCTCCGACAAACTGGTACAGATCCTTTCCATCCTTTGATCAAAGGATAAATCATTTGTAACGGTAAAAACCAATCTTTTCATGAGGACTGATCGATATTGATAAATCGATTCACAAAGTTACATTAACCTTTTTTACTCCACGATAACAGGTTATCATCGCTAAGCTCCAGTTGGTTTGCATCTAATAACCAGTGAATCGCATTCAACAGTTTCTTTTCCTTTAGAATGGTTATTTCGCTAACCAGGTCATCGAGGATCATTGGTTTTACTTCCAGCCTGCCTTTGATTTCATTCATGACGAGGTCGTACTCCTTATTAGTCAATTCCAATTTATCCCTGCGTAAGCAAACATCACAGGTGCCACATGCACTCGTGGATTTTTCATCAAAATATCGAAGCAAAAGTTGACTTCTGCAAATAGTTCGGGAGAATAAATATCTTTTAACAGAAGCGAACCTTTCTTTGAAAGTCGTTTTCCTGTTCTTCCAGTATCCGGAATCAATTTTTATGTCTCCCGGCCTTGGACATAGAAAGGTTATTTGTGGCAGATTCTTACGAGGGGCATAATCGAGAATGCCCTGTTTTGTAAGATGAGTCAGCTGATGCCGCAGTTGTTCCTTACTCAAATTCAACCTGGCAGCCAGTTCATTTTCATTTATTTGTGCAAATCCATCAAACAATCCACCATATGATCTTAGCAATAATTTGATTAATGGTTCTGTCTTCATATGTTGAACCTGGTAGTCATACAAGACATTATTACTCACTATAAACATCACTCGCGAGGGAGTATAGGATGCTTCTACATAACTAATCAACCCGTCATGTTCCAGGAAGCGTAACGCATTAAGTACAAGCGTTGGTTTTAATTCGAAACTCTCGGTAAATAACTGAATGTCAAAATCATAGCTCTCTCCTTCCCCTGCTCCGACAGCAATCTGAAAATAATTAGCCAATGAGTGATAGGTATTTATAATATCCTGCTTTTCCGGAAAGGAGTTATTCTCCAAAAATTCGAAATTAGAGACGTCAGAATCATGGTAGAGCAATACGGCATATGATTTTTTTCCATCGCGGCCTGCCCTGCCCGCCTCCTGAAAATAGGCTTCGATGCTATCAGGGATATCCATATGAATGACCGTTCTAACGTTGGGCTTATCGATTCCCATCCCAAAAGCATTGGTGGATACCATTACCCTTAACTCATCATCGGTCCATCTCTTTTGCTTCAGCTCTCGTTCTTCGGCAGCCAAACCGGCATGATAAAAATCAGCTTGGATATTATTTTGATTTAAAAGCTCCGATAAAATTTTTGTCTTTTTTCGGTTCCTTGTATAAACGATAGAGGTTCCCTTAACTTTCCGCAGGATATCAATTAGCTTCGATTGTTTGTTTTCATCATACTGAACTACATAGGCCAGGTTTTTTCGTTCAAAACTTTTCGTGAATATCTGCACATCTACCAGTTCCAACTTTTCTTCAATATCAGCAAGCACCTTTTTGGTAGCTGTTGCCGTGACCGCCAATACCGGAACTCCCGGTATCCTATTGCGTATTTCCCTCAGCTTCAAATATGACGGCCTAAAATCGTACCCCCATTGCGAAATGCAGTGTGCTTCGTCCACCGCAATCAGGTTGATATTCATCTGTGGAATGCGTACCTCAAGCAATTCAGTGAAAAGCCTTTCAGGGGAAAGATAAAGGAACTTGGTCTTTCCAAAGCAACAGCTATCGAGTGCAATTTCCATTTCTCTGCGCTTCATGCCCGAGAATAAAGCAACAGCAGGTATTCCCAAATTATTAAGCCGGTATATTTGGTCCTTCATCAGGGCGATCAAAGGAGACACCACGATGGTTACTCCATCCATGGCAAGTGAAGGTATCTGGTAGCAAACAGATTTACCTCCACCTGTTGGTAATAGCGCAATGGCATCCTTGCCTTCCATTACGGCTTGTATAATATCCTCCTGAAGAGATCGAAAATCAGTAAATCCCCAATACCTGGAAAGAATGCTTTTAATATCTTTGTTTTGTACTTTATTCAATATCCCAACCGTTTAACCTGCAGAAGATCATATTATTTACTCAACAGAATAGGAAATTTTCACCAAATTCTCAAGTTGCATCTTTTAAATATAATCTCTTTCTTTGCAGCCAACCTAATTTACATTCCAGATGTTCGTATCAATCTCTAAGCTTATTGTGTCAATTTTTATTTTGCTGCTGTTGACCGGTATCGTTAAGGTTAATGGGCAAACGAAGGATGAGAATGAGGATGGATTTTTGGATACCTACGATATCACTGCTTATTTTTCGTATAAAATTCTTCTTCCCGGTCAAATGCCCGACTCTATCCCGCTAAAAAGTACTTCATCAGGTGGATTGTTTATTGGCCTGGCAATGAAAATAAAAGTATCCTCCCTTCTTAATGTTCATTTGAGCCCCGGAATTAATTTTAGCAAACTTATATTTCAAGAGTTGGATCCCAAGACCTTTCCCAGCGACAGTGGCAATGTATATGAATCTGAAAAGTTGATTATGAACTATGCCGAGTTACCCATAGGGCTTCGGTTCAATATTGTTAAAAATGATATCGACCAAACCGTTTTTAGTGTTGAAGTTGGCGGTTATGCCGGAATCTTGATCAATAGTGTATACAAGCTTCGTGAAGTTGTTGATGAAAAGAAACTCATCAGTAAGATCACTCCCGCTGATGGATTAGAACAGTTCCGATACGGAATATTTATTGATATCGCATATAAGAACATCAGCTTTATAACTAACTATCGACTCTCGGATATTTTCCAGGCATCAGCAAAGTACTCCAAAAGTGACCCAAGCATTTCTTTCGGCATGCCCTATACTGACCCGGACGGGAAGTTTGATTATCCTGTTATTACGCCGTTCGAGCTGGGGTTAAAACTAGAATTTTAATTAAATCAGACTTCATTTCCAGTTCAATGTTGAGTCCACTCTTAAAAGTGATTTTTCGCCACGAAAGCACTAAATCACAAAAGAACACAAAATATAAATAATTAAATATCAATCATTTGTGAAATTTTGTGATTTAGTGTTTTTGTGGCATGATCTATTCTTACACTTTTAGGAGTGGACTCAACTTTGAACTTTGAACCTTTCTACTACCTATTTCAAATGTAGTGTAGTGCATATAAAGTTTAAAGGATGAATTAGCAACCGTCTAGCCGAGAATCATCCCATCCTTCATCGTCAATTTGCGGTCAGCCATGTTGGCGAATTCTTCGTTGTGAGTGACTACAAGAAAGGTGTGTTGAAATTGATCGCGGAGCTGAAAAAAAAGATCATATAAATCTTTGGCGTTAGCAGAATCCAAGTTACCTGATGGCTCATCAGCCAGAATAATATCAGGTGAATTCATCAGGGCACGGGCTACGGCTACCCGTTGCTGCTCGCCGCCGGAAAGTTCATTGGGTTTATGTGATCTCCTGTCACTTAATCCAAGTATTTCCAACAACTCCTCGGCCCTCATGCGCGCTTCTTTATGACTGCGCCTGGCTATCAAAGCAGGCATGCATATATTTTCGACAGCGTCAAACTCCGGCAGAAGATGATGAAACTGAAAGATGAAACCAATATGTAAGTTTCTAAACCGGGCCAATTCCTTTTCCGAGAGATCCTCCAATTTCTGTTCACCAAAGGTGACAGACCCGAGATCAGCTTTGTCCAGCGTTCCAAGGATGTGCAATAATGTACTTTTACCCGCACCGGACGCACCCACAATAGATACTATTTCACCCTTGTTAACCTCAAGATTCACACCCGTGAGTACATGGAGATCTCCATAGGATTTTGTAATATTTATTGCTCGAATCATTATTTACTAAACGTAATTATTACCGGAAAGGTAGTTGAAAAATTAACGATGGCTAATTTAAATTAAATTACGCTAAGTTCTAGCGGGACTCTGTAACGACCATTCGTGTTGAAACATTTCCGCCGTCATGATTCAGCGTGAGAATATATACGCCCGGGAGTAAATTCAAATCCTTAACGAGGATTGAATGGGTATGCTCTCCCCGCGTTTCCTCGCCTGAGAATATAGTCTGAATTTTCTTTCCGGCTATGTCAAATAATTCAATCGTATTCTTTGCCTTCTTAGAAGTGAAATAGTTTACGTTGATTATCCTGAAATGCGGATTTGGATAAAGTTTAAGATCAACACCATCTACGTTTGGTTCATCAACACCTGTAACCCAGATAGCGATAGATTTAAAACCGACGCAGTTTCCTTTTGTCACATTAACCCAATACTCGGCTCCTCCGGGCGTCGCATTGATCTTCTGAGTTGTCTGTCCGGTGGACCAAATATAAGCCGCTCCCGGATTTCCGGCATTCAGGAGTACGGTGCATGACGCACACACCTGGGTGTCGAGAGGAAATGTGATTTTTGGACTTGGATTAATTGTAAGCTCAATGTCATCTGAAACCTGACAGTTCTTGGTATCTGCAACAGTAAGGGTATAAGTAGTAGTCGTATTAGGGGATGCAATAGGCTTCTCAATATTAGGATCGCTTAATCCAATTGGCGGGCTCCACGAATATGTAAATGGTTTATTTAAACCTTGCACATTCGGTGACATCGTAATGTTATCGTCGCTGCATAATGTTTCGTCATTGCCAACATTAACACCTAAACTCTGGATCGATACCCTTGCGCGTATTTTCCAGTTCTGAAAATACATCCTTTCACAGCTATCTTTAGTCGCAATCTGGTTACTGTCACAATCATAAATGAGATCTATCCCATTGCTCGTTGGCCAAAAGCCTGTAAGTAGCGATCCATAATTCAAATAATAATAACTATTTGGGTAAAAATCCGATTCTTTACTGGCGTAACATGTTCCGCAACCATCTTTCCACCCTGCTCTCACGCCTAACAAGTCACTTACATCACCAAAATAATCCAACCTAACCCCAAACATGGTATTTGCAGGAAGTGCCAGATCAGGTGCGAATTTAAATTCCAACGGGAGTGCCCAGGAAATAGGTGAAAGACTCGTATCTGTAATGAGCGTATCTGCCCACAGGACCGTATTAGTTGGATAACCATTAGCGTCAAGCATAATAATACTCGTGATCAAAGTATCGTCAATTCCGCTAACATTCTGGTGGCCCAGGTCATAAAAAATACTATCTACTATAACCACGCCATCATTGTACGAATATGATTTGGAATTAGGTGTGTCATATAAGGAATCAAAAGCTGCAACAATATATTGTAATGTGAAAATATCAGTTGGTTTGTAGTTCCTGTTCATCCTTATGGTATAGGTTCGATTATCAGCATTGGCTGTGCTATAATCTATGAACAGACTATCCTTCGTACATCCCCTCGCACCGGGATTATTGTTGGGCAAGTTTTTCTTTGGAAGAATTGTTCCCTTCGAGATTGAAGGTGTTACACCGCTCGGTTCCACCATAATTCGACCGATCGTAATATGAATAACGTCAGCTTCCTCTTCGGCACTATTAGTTTGCGCGAATGAGAAGTAACTAGCGAAAATAATTGAAGCTAATAAGAGTATGGCCTTCATTGCGATTGCCTTCGGGTTTAAACGAATATACTACAATAATTAAAGATTAAACGAATTGAGCAAGGTTTTAGTTCGTCCGGTTAACCGGTATTTAACATTTATTCAACTTCAGGTTTCTATCTAAAATTACAATAAATGTGCGTATTTTAGCGGTCATTTTGAAAACGGGTATACATTAAGACATGAATCTGCACGAATATCAAGGCAAAGAGCTGCTTAAAAAATACGGTGCCACCATCCAGGAAGGAATAATGGTGGAGAACGCAAGCGAAGCCAAGGAGGCAGCTGTTACACTTCAAGAACAAACCAAGACCCCACTTTGGGTCATCA
>JACZTA010000161.1 GCA_022573915.1 Bacteroidota bacterium
AGTTCGTAAACAAGTTCACTTTTACACGAGTTGAACCTTCCGGACCTGTTGATCATAAGTATATCAAGTCTGCAACATCTGTAGTCGACTATATATTCAGACTCTTGGGATATGAATATCTTGGCAGGGAAGATCTTCTCCATGTAAAACCAACAGCAGAGGCCAAAAGATTGGACGACTTAGCCCTTAATGGAGTCCGGACAATCCCTACACCTAGTGGAAATGAGGATACATCTACACCGGTAAACGCAACGGACGCCGCTCCTGCTCCAAACCTACAGGAACTAAAACCTACAAATATTTCGACTACGGGTACAGAACCTGCTGCAGATCAATCACAGGATTATTTAGGCAATATGATGGGTGACGCTCCTGCATGCGATATGTGTGGACATATTACCGTACGTAACGGTACCTGCTATAAGTGCCTGAATTGTGGAAATAGTATGGGTTGCAGTTAGTTTAAGGATCTATTTATGTAACCACTTATCGGGATTCATGGTCTTCTCCCCTTTCCAGATCTCAAGATGTACTTCTGTGATCCCTTTTTGTTCATCCGTGTAAGCGGTTCCTATATTCTGACCGGTGGTAACTTCGTCATTGGGCTTAACTATTACCTTGTCCAAATTTGAATATACCGTAAAATACTCTCCATGCTGGATCAATACCGCCTTATGGAAACTAGGGTTGTAAATCACACTTACTACTGTCCCGCCAAATAGGGTCCGGACTTCAGCATTCTTAGTTGTTTTTATATCAACACCATTATTAAATGTCTCGATATTAAATATAGGATGCTTTTGCTTACCAAATTTAGACGTAATAATTCCTTTTTGCACCGGCCAGGGCAGTTTACCACGATTATTGGTAAAATCCTTAGATAGTTTTAGCGCACGAGGTGTAAGCCCCATTTCATTCCTTCTAGCTGCTTCCAACTCCTTTCTGATCAGGTCTTCAATAGCTTTCTTAAGTTGATCAGCCGTTTTACGCTTGTTGCTAAGATTCTTCTTTAGTTTTTTCTCCTTCTTTTGCAAACTTGTTACCAGAGAATTTTCCTCACTCACTTCTTTCCTTATAGATTTCTTTTGTGCGTTGATATCAGCCAGTAGATTTTCTTTATTGTTTTTTTCCGCATTTAACGATTTAATCTTATCCTCAAGATCTTGCTGTGTACGAATGATCAAATCAGCCTGGGTTATCCTATAGATCCGGTATTTTTCCAAATAATTATAGCGTTTATATAAATCATTGAAACTCTGGGCTGAAAACAGAAAGAGTAACTTGTTTTGGGATGTTTGTGTTTTGTACGCCGAAACCATCATCTTCGCATACTGATCCTTGAGATAATTCATATCGGCCTCTAATTCTTCGATAATCTCTTGTTGGTCTTCAATCTGTTTATCCAAAAGATTAATTTCGCGTCTCACGTTGCGAATAAGCTCTTCGCGCAAGCTGATCTGCTTTTTTAAGGTAATCAGCTGATCCAGAGATTCCTGTTTACTTAGCTTGGTCGCGTTGATCAACTTAGTTGTAAACGTAATTTCGCCCAGCAGCTTCTTTCTCTTTTGCTGTAGTTCCTCCCTACTTTGTGCAAACGAAGACCCAAAGAAACCTGACACCAGCAGAGTGATCGTCAGAAGCAGAATGATTGACTTTAACTTACTCATAAACCTTATCATAGCTGGCAGGAATTTTAAATGGGTAATCAAACTTTTTATTCAACTTTATGTCAGTGAATAAAACCTGTACCGTACTCTCGTGCCCGGAATTTATATTTACAATTATTTTAGCGGGCACCATCTCCTTATCTATTTTGATAAATTCAGAGTACTCGAACATCACTTCTAACCCGTTAAGCTTATCGCTTAATACAGTACTTTGGATCTTATAATTCTTCGCGTTCACGACTGTCTCATTCAATAAATCAGCTGCCTCCACTGTGGTAAAATAACTCTCTTTTGTCAGTGAATCAATCGTAAGTAATGGAGTTTTTCCATTTCTACTCCCCATATTCCAAGGATTTCCTAATAACATGGCCTCCACACCGGCTAAATCGACATCCATAGTCGTAAATTCACTCAGTAAAGAACCTTTTATATACCGAACCTCTCGCTTTAATTTATTAATGATTACTACGGAATCCTCAAAGGCCATAAAACGGATAATTTCAATTCCAAGGGGCCCCTTAACACTTCCCCAAATAATAGAATCTTTTTTTATCCTGATGATAAAGTGAACCGAATTGAGCCCATCCTCTTGATCAAGCAGCGTAGCTTTACCCCGCAACCCGATTGTTTTATATTCCAAAGCGCTGGCTTTCATATTGCTTATCAGAGTCTCTGTAAGCAAATTAACCTCGCGTGTACCTTTTAGATCAGTATTCGACCTCTCGCCAGGCTTAAAAATACCGCAAGCATTAAATAAAAAACTTATACAAAATATTGTAAGGATCCTAAACCTGGCCATACTGATATAAAATGAGCATTAATGACGGAATATTATTCATACAATTTCATATCTGAAATCTTTTTATCAATCAGATCTGAATCTAAACCAAGCTCTCTGGCCTTTTTCCAGTTAATAACCGCTTGTTCAACATCTCCTAACTGATAAAGTATGTCTCCATAATGCTCAATAATCACGCCACTGTTCGTACCACCATTAGATATGGATTTCTCAATCCAAATTTTAGCTTCTTCAAACTCGCTCATCATGTAAAGGATCCAGCCGTATGTATCTTGAAACGCCGCATTATTTGGCTCTATATCATTTGCCTTTTTTGACATCTCGCTCGCTTCATCAAGTTTGTCATTTCTTAACGAGAGGTAGTAGCTATAATTGTTCAAGACGTAGGTGCTATTGGGATCGTATTCGAGTGCCTTAAGATAGGCGGTATCTGATAAAGGGTAATTCTTTAATTGATAATGCGCCTCGCCGAGATTAGCATGCATTCCTGAAAGAAGATCTATTTCATCCGAATAGTATTCGAGCCCTTCTTCTGCTGCGTTAATTACCTCCTCATAGTTCTTTAGCTGTAACAAGGCACTACTCTTCACATAATATATCCTGAGTTGCGTTGGAAATACCTCCAGGGCCTGATCGGCATGAATCACCAGCGAATCATATTTTTCAAGATCAATTTCAATAAAAAGCACCTGATCCCAATACGCCATTTTACTGTTATCCAGTTTTACGGCATTTTTATACTGGTTCAGAGCGTCCTCATATCGTTTACCCTTTTTCAGGAAGTCTCCGTACACAACATATCCGCGTGCATTCGAGGAATGAACGGAAATAAGGACCTCGCATAAATCATATGCTTCATTTATCGAATCAATGACGGGACTGAAAAGATTAAAATCGGAAGCAAGTACCTCTATTTTACGCTCAATTTTCAAATCCGGATTTCCAAATGCAATGTGCAGCTCTTCTATATATTTATCCCGTTCACCTTTCCTTAGATAGTAATTTGCGAACGCAAGATGTGTATTGGGGTTGTCAGGATCAACCTCAAGCGATTTTTGGTATGTTTCAAATGCCTTATCATACATCCCGTTAGAATTATAGAGCTGTGCAAGATGATTTATATGACTTGCATTCTTAGGCATGAATTTAATTAGTTTTTCAATTTCATTTACGGCTGCTCCAAAATTGTCCAACTTGAGGTATAACTGCTCTTTTTGAAAAATTACCTCCTTGTCAATGCCGTTATTTTGTTCAAATAGATCAAATACTTCGATAGCTTCCTTCCAGTTCTTTTCGTTCACCAGCATAAAAGCCCAATCAAAATAATAGATACGCGTTTTTGGATGGTGTTCCACCAAAATTTCATACACTTTCGCAGCATCCTCAAACTTTCCTTTTTTTCTTAGTATTCTGGCGTGCAACTCCTGATACCACTTATTGTCAGGGTCAATGCTTGCAGCATTCTTTGCATAGTACAGGGCATCGTTAGATTGGCCAAGTTTTAAATAGATCCTGGATAGCTCATACATTGAAGCGCTGTTCTTCTTATCAAGCCGTAAACACTTCAGAAACAATTCTGCCGCTCTTTGATCGTTACCCAGGATTTTCTCTCTGTTTGCGCTTATGAATAAGGTGTCCAGTTTGTTGTACCGCGACTTATGCTCGGTAACATTAATTACAGAAACCTCATTATTTTGAGATGTCGATTGGCGAGAACAGCTGGCTACTGAAGATATGCCAACTAAAAAAATCAAGCTTAATATGATATGTTCTCTTCTTTTCATTACAATTAAGAAGTGCTGGTTGAATAGTCGCCCAAACTTAGTTCATCTTTGCTACCCGAATATTTAACGTAATTACCAATAAATGAATTACTCAACACGGCATTTTTAATTTCCGAATTCTTCTGCACTATACTCTTTTCAATAACTGTGTTTTCCAAAGTAGAATTTGCTTCAACCGATACATATGGTCCTACAATAGAATTTTTTATAATGCAATTCGGTCCAATAAAGCATGGAGAAATTATCTGCGAATTACTGATCTCGGCACTATCATCTACATGCTTATCCACTCCGTTAAGCTCCAGTATTCTCTGGTTCGCCCACAGTGTAGCGTCTTTATTGCCGCAATCAAGCCATTCCTTCACCTCACCCGGCGTGAAATCGGTTCCCTTCCCTCTCATATTATCCAACGCATTGGTAATTTGATACTCTCCTTTATCCTTTAGGTCGTTATCGATCAAATATTGAAGTTCATTTTTCAGATACAGGCCATCTTTGAAGTAATAAATGCCAATAATCGCAAGATCGGAGACAAATTTCTTGGGTTTTTCAGCAAAATGGGTGATTACATTACTTTTGTTCACCTTAACCACACCAAATGATTCGGGATTCTCAACTTTATGCACCCAAATAATCCCATCCTTGGAAGTGTCGATGGTAAAATCAGCATCAAACAATGTATCAGCGAAAGCTACAATGACATTGCCCTCCAGTGAATCCTTAGCACACAGAATGGCATGTGCAGTACCTAATGGTTCTTTCTGATAATATATCTTAGCCACGACCTTATTTCCTGAGGAACCATTGTATACGTTTTCAGCGATGTCAATCAGTTCTTTCTCAACCTTCTCGCCAAAGTCACCGATGATAAATGCGATCTCCTCGATCTTATTATCGGTCATGCCCGCTATCTGTTCTACTAATCTCTGCACGATCGTTTTACCTGCAATTGGCAGCAGTGGCTTAGGTATCATTAACGTATGAGGGCGCATTCTCTTACCCATTCCTGCCATTGGTATTATTAACTTCATTTCAATCTAGGTCCTGTTTTTAATATTAGTTTTCTCCTGTATGTCCAAATCCTCCGGTATCACGAGTAGATTCTTCTAATTCAACCACCTCATCCCAGTCTGCAATCTCATGTTTTGATATGATCATTTGAGCTATTCGGTCTCCGTTTTTAATTGTCTGATCTTGATCTGAAAGATTGATCATAATTATTTTTATCTCTCCCCGATAATCAGAATCTATTGTTCCCGGCGTATTCAATAGTGTGAGTCCTTTCTTAACTGCTAAACCACTCCGAGGCCTGATCTGAGCTTCATATCCCACAGGAATTTCAATAAACAAACCTGTTGACACCAAAATCCGTTCCAGTGGTTCAATAATAATATCATTTTTAAGATATGCTCTCAAATCCATCCCGGCACTTCCAGCTGTTTCATAAGAAGGTAGGGGATTTTCTGATCTATTAATTACTCTAATTTTCATCCCGATAACCTCCCGGATATTCGAACATAAAATATATTGATTGAGTGAAGGAAACGCCGCACGAAAACAAACAGGCTTAGTTAGAAGCAAATAGCCGGTAATTAAACTCCATGATTATATTGTAAAATTACTATTTTATTAAGTATTTTGAAAGCGCTACTCTCTTATGCCAAAACAAGTATCACCCGGTCTACTGTACTCTTAGAGTTATCAATCTGCTGATATTGGAAGGAAAAGTTATAAAAACGACAGGAAGTTGGTATCATGTATACCTTTCCGGTGGATCTATTGTAAAGTGTAGAATGAAAGGAAAACTACGTTTGAGTGATAGTTCATCTACAAATCCTATCGTGGTTGGAGATCAGGTTATATGTGAACAGGAGGCTGGTTTGGATACTTGGGTGATCAATGATCGATTAGAAAGATCCAATTACATCGTACGTCAATCGGTGCATGAAAGATCTGCAAAGAGCATTATTGCATCCAACGTTGATCAGCTCTGTCTGATCGCTTCAATGATAGATCCCTGCACCAGTACAGGCTTAATAGACAGGATACTGGTAACCGCTGAAGCCTACCATATCCCTTCAATCCTGGTTTTTAACAAAGTCGATATATACGATAGGGATCTCCAGGAGCAATATAAATTACATGAGAAGAACTACGTTGAAATAGGTTATAAAACCATATCTCTGTCTGCTATATCCGGAGAAAATATCGACAAATTGACAGATCTCTTATCAAACAAGATAAGTTTGCTAAGCGGCCAATCGGGAGTAGGCAAATCAACGATCATTAATAGATTATTGCCGGGCATGGATATTAAAACCCGTTCCGTATCAAGTTTTAGTGGAAAAGGTGTGCATACTACAAGCTATTCGGAGATGCACAAGTTTGGCGAAAATGGATGGATCATTGACTCGCCCGGATTCAAAGAGTTTGCGTTAGTGGATATAGATAAGAATAAACTATCTCATTATTTTCCAGAGATGAAAAAACTATTGCTCAATTGTAAATACAATGATTGTCAGCACGTCAATGAACCCGGATGTGCTGTGAAAGAGAGCGTTGAACAGGAATTAATCAGTAAAAGTCGGTATAAAAGCTATTTAAAAATGCATGATGATTTTGATGGAGCGCATAAATCGAGCAAGTCATGAGAGCGGTTATTCAAAGGGTACTGGAAGCTTCAGTAAAAGTCAGCGGTGAGACCATTGCGAGCATACCCTCAGGACTCCTGGTGTTATTAGGAATAGAGGAGGATGATTTGGAAGAGGATATTCTGTGGTTGAGTGGTAAGATCTCACGCTTGCGAATCTTTAATGATGCGGAGGGTATAATGAACCTTTCCATACTCGACACTGATAAAGATATTCTTGTAATAAGTCAGTTTACGTTACATGCTTCCACTAAGAAAGGCAACAGGCCATCTTACCTGAAATCTGCCAATCCCGAATTTTCGGAACCCTTCTTTGAAAAGTTCATTAGTCAGTTAAATATCGATTTGGGTAAAAACGTGTACGAAGGAATATTTGGAGCAGACATGAAAGTATCACTCATCAATGATGGTCCCGTAACAATATTGATCGATACTAAGAACAAGGAATAAAAAAAGCCCTCAAGTTCTTCAACCTAGGGCTTTTCTTGTATGTCTATCTCCGACTTAGTTGTTTATCTCTTGTATCAGAGTGGATATCTGGCCAATTCTATCTTTATTGATAACATAAAAGATAAATTTACCGTTCCTTTCGGTTTTTACAAATCCGGCTCTTCTAAGAATCGCTAAATGCTGAGAAGCAACAGATTGTTCCAATCTTAACTTAACATATAACTTTGTAACATGGATCGACTTTTCTTTTTCAATAAGTTCCAAAATCTTTTGACGTAAAGGGTGATTAGCGGCTCTTAAGACTAACGCAGCTCTTTTTAAAACATCATAATCCAGTGTTACATGATTGTTGCTTTTTTTTGATGTAACAATACTCTTTGATTTCTTTACTGTAGGCATAATCTTATTTTTTATTCATGAATAATAACTATAATTTGTTCTCGAATCAAAGACTGTACCAAAAGACGATAATCCTTTAGTATCAATGCTTTACAAGGATATGTTAATATTAATTAATATCTAATTATCTCATATTGCGACTAAAAGTATAATATTGATATTGATTGATATATATCAGGAGGGGGTATGAAACGCCCGGACAGCGGGTATTTTAACCCTTACCTACTTTATATAAACGTCTTTTAGATAATCTGGTTCATAATAAGCTAAATCTTCAAAACTTTTATTTTGAAATTTTTCCTCAGAAAGGAAGCTCATATTTCTTGCACTGGCCGGGATCGTATCATGTATTACCACATTTGAGTCCTGCGATAAGACTTCTTTGCATTTATTAACTCCATCACCAAAAAAGATGATCTTTTGCTTCTGCAGCATTTTACTGAAATGGTTTTGATCCATCACCAAAGAACAAGGCTCCATTACGACTTGCAACGTATGATCGTAAACTGCAGCGTAAACTTCCATCCGCCTTGCATCCAACATAGGACAATAGAGACTGTCCTCTTCCAAAGAAGCTGAACCCTTTAATCCATTTGTCATGATCTTAAGCGTAGAGATTGCGATCAGTGGAATATTAAGCGAAAAACAAAATCCTTTGGCGGTAGATACTCCTATTCTCAATCCAGTATAAGACCCGGGTCCACTGCTGACAGCTATTGCATCGAGATCCTGTAACTTATTATTTGATTCGCCTAAAACATCCTGAGTAAATAAAGTAACCTTTGAAGAATGAGATTGAATTCCTGATTCCTCTTTAATGGATAGCGTTATTCCGTCCTTAGAAATTGCGACAGAGCAAATATCGGTCGCCGTTTCGATATTTAAGATAAGAGCCATTGATAAGGATGACAGGTATTATTATAAGAATATTTGTCTGATATGACTTATTGGAACAGAACATCAAACTCGAGGATCTCATCCTCCCTTCTAACTTTAACAATGGTATCATCTCCTGCCTTGAAAGCACTTAGAGCCGTCATATAATTCCATATATCTGTAATCTTATGCTCCCCCATCATTATTATCACATCGTCCTTGAGTAAACCTGCTCTTGAGGCAGCTTTTCCTTCAGTTACCGCCGTGATTTTAAGACCCTCAC
The DNA here is from genome assembly GCA_022573915.1 of Bacteroidota bacterium. Lineage (GTDB taxonomy): Bacteria > Bacteroidota > Bacteroidia > Chitinophagales > JACZTA01 > JACZTA01. Next base: position 8,909 of record JACZTA010000161.1, read on the forward strand.
CCTCATAGATATAGTCAGGTATGATACCTAAGGTAACGGTAAATTTTGGGGCATTCTGGGAAGTACCCTCTTTAGTTTTGGTAAACTCTATATTGGACGTATTCTCTAAACTGTCGATAAGGTTTATTATAAACTGATATACCAGGTATTGCCCTTCATAATTTATCTTATCCGCGTCGTCTGTTGGTTTATGATAATCTTCGTGAGCTCCTGTGAAAAAGGCCAGAACCGGAATATCTTCGAGATAAAACGATGTGTAATCAGAAGGTCCTGTACCCGATTGAACGGTTTTTATTGTTAGAACTCCTTTTTCTGTGCTCTCGACCAGGGGTTCCCACACCGGCGATGTCCCAACCCCATTTACAACCAGTGTTTTTTGATCCGGGTCCAATCTTCCAATCATATCCATGTTAAACATGTACGAAATGCTGCCAACCGACACACTGGGATTTGACACATAGTAA
>JACZTA010000162.1 GCA_022573915.1 Bacteroidota bacterium
GTGGTACACAGGATAATGGTACTCAGTTCATTCCTTTTCTTGGGCTGAACGATAAGCAAAATGCGATTGAAGTGAACGGTGGCGATGGTGGATATACAGAAATATCTAAATTTAATCCTAATGCATTCTTTGCTGCAACTCCTCAAGGCGGGTTGCTAAGATCGGCCAATGCCGGTGGTTCTTTTTCCGATTTTTATGATCTGGATATTATTCCTGATCCTCCGGGTGGCTCCTTTGTAACTCCATTCCTGCTCTGGGAAGGAGTTTTTGATCAGATCGTGGACACCATTATTATTGGGAAAATCCCAACACCTATTCAGGGGCCTAATCACGCTGAATACGATACTATAATTGATACGGTTAATACTCCGGCCAAGTTCTTTGTCGGTCTGGATAATAATGTTTACATGACTAAGGAAGCGACCGATTTCTCGCTTACTCCTGAGTGGTTCAGAATAAGTAAAGGTATCAGTGGTGTGATCGAATCTATGGCTATATCCAAAGACGGGGATGTACTATACGTAGGCAATAATGCAGGCCGGATTTACAGGATCACCAATATTCGCAATGCTGTGTACGGCCTACGTTGGAGCTGTGCTTTTAATTTTCCGGATACTACTACCATCACATGTTTTTGGACACCTGATAGTGCTAACGTAATAACTGATGAAATAGCACTTTTTGCGTCAAGGAATGTAACCGGGTTATCAGTTGATCCTAATGATAATGCACATGTAGTGATGACACTTGGAAATTATAACAATACCAAATATGTATATGAAACCAAGAACGGGTTAGATACAGTTCCGTCATGGACGAGTATACAAGGCAACCTGCCTGCGATGCCGGTCTATTCTGTGGTTATTGATGCAAATGACGGCAATATAATTTATTTAGGTACTGAATTTGGTGTATGGGCTTCCAGCAATGGGGGTGGCAGCTGGTCTGTTGAAATCGGTGGAGATATGGATAATGTTCCTACATTCATGATCAGGCAAGAACACCATCCAAGATACTGGGACGACCCATTTAACGCTACCTATAAGGATAGTTTCGTCCTTTATATCGCTACGCATGGCAGGGGATTGTTCTCATCAGGATTTGATCCTTATGTTGAATTTCCGGGAATTGAAGATGAAGAAACAAATATTACTTTTAGTAAATCACTCCAGGTCTATCCGAATCCAATAAATAATGAAGGTTATGCCGGATTTATCATGGAAAAAACCGCTGATGTTCATATAGAGATTTACGACCTGCAAGGCCGCTTGGTAGAGCATTATGAAGAGCTTGATCATATTGCGGGCAAGTTCATTTATGTTATCGATGGTACTAAATTCCATAATGGAACATATCTGATTCGTGCAATTACTGAAAATGAAACCCGTGTGGCTAAAATGATCATCCTCAGATAATAATTTGCCCTAAATAGATTGCGAGTAAACCCGTAATTACCACTGCTTGAATCAGGTTCTTGATTCTTGTTTTACTTATTTAAGTCTTAAATTCGTTAAGATATTTCTGTAGAAATTCTGCTAAAAATCGAATTATGCTTAGAAAACAACATCGTATTTCAGGTCTGTTATTAATTGGTATCATAGCCATCACGGCTATCATGCTGAATTGGGGATATCAGCATAAACGAGTGGCCAGCATAGAGGCTATGACTATAGATGGAGAAATCAACTCTGATGTCGAAAAGTCTACGACAGGTATTTGGGGAGCGCTCGACTGGCTGGCCTCAAGAAGAGTGAATCAAAAAGACGGAGTATTGGATTATCGCGATTATTATAAAGCTTACGAGCAGGTTCAAAAATTTGACAGTAAACGTGGAGCCACATTAGGATTGAAATGGGTAGAATTGGGGCCTGATAATTTAGGAGGTAGGACACGGGTCGTTCTAATCGATAATTCTGATCCAAATTTGTTGTATGCAGGTGGTGTTGCAGGTGGCCTTTGGACTTCTGTCAATGCAGGAGCCGTGTGGTACAGAGTGAATGCGATTGATTCGAATATAGCTGTGGCAGCTTTGACGCAAACTGCAAACGGAGACATATATGTAGGTACAGGTGAAGGGTTGTATTATAATTTTGGATACGGGTATGGTGGCCTTCCGGGAAACGGAATACATAAATCGACAGATGGAGGAAATACTTTTCAACATCTGGCTTCCACGCAGCCGGATTCTCTTGATCCAAATATCGACTGGGCACATGTAAATGAATTGGCTGCTGATCCAAGTAATTCTCAACGGGTATATGCAGCGACCACAACGGGCCTTCTGATCACCGATGATGGTGGTACGACCTGGGTAAGAAAACCCGGACTCGGAACTACAAGTGAAGCCGGTGATGTGAAGGTAGCCACTGACGGGAGTGTATGGGCAAGTATAGGATCATCGATTTACTTCAGTCTTACCGGGGACGTTTGGAATAATATCTCCACACCTATTCCAACCTATACAGATGGTCCAAAGAGCTTTGCCAGGGCAGAGATCGGAATTGCTTATTCTGATCCTAATTATGTCTATATAATTACCGTTAAATCTAATGGTTCGTTAAGAGCGGTATATCAAACCAAGGATCAGGGTCTTAATTGGAAGATCATTGGTCCCGGAACCAGCAGTTTCAATCCGGTTGGGCAGCAAGGGACTTACGACCTCTGCATTGCCGTAGCACCTGATGATAAGGAGAAAATCTTCATTGGAGGTCAGAGAGGTATTTATAAATGGATTTCAAGTGCTAATTGGAGTAAACAAAGTGGGGGAGGAAATACACCGTCAAATCAATACTATGTGCATGCGGATCAGCATTTTATTGTTTTTGATAATAAAAATCCAAACCGGATGTACATCGGTTGTGATGGAGGAGTTCATAAATCGGTTGACCAGGGAGAAACTTTTACGCATAATGTAAAGAAATATAATGTAACTCAATTTTATTCTGTAGCCGCATCAATCACTGGCGAAGTGATGGGTGGCACACAGGATAATGGCACGAATTTCATCGGTTATGTTGGCCATAACTCAATTCAAAATTGTGACCATATTAAAGGAGCTGATGGCGGTTATGTTGAATTCTCAGAGATCAAACCGAACGTTTACTTTGCCGAGAGCCAGTATGGAAGAATTCAAAGATCAAAAGACCGGGGCCTTAATTGGGAGAATTTTACCGATAGTAATTTCCCTAGTAGTTATTCAAGTGCATTTGTATCTCCTTTTTATTTATGGGAAGGTCCGGGTGACACCGTCACCTACACTCATATAAAGGGAGTGATGCCACCAAATCCAATTGATTCACTGGATAATATGCTGTATGATACGTCCACTTATACCAAGGTTAACCCGAGTATGTACTTCTTTGCAACGAACGGAACGATTTATATGACCAAAGAAGCGCTGCTTTTTGATGTAAAACCACAATGGAAACCTGAGTGGTTTCGAATCAATTCATTTGGATTGTCAGGTGGTTCGGAATCCATGGCACATTCCAGTGATGGAGATGTGGTGTATGTAGGTACCTCCACAGGTAAAGTTTACCGGATAGATGGAATCAAGGATGCGGTATACGGTTATCGGCATAATTGTGATATCATTGATAGTGTCACTTTTGATTGTGATTTTTACCCTGACAGTGCGGGGATAATAACCAGAGAGCTAATCGATTGGGCGCAGGTGGTCACAGGCATTGCAGTGAATCCCAATGATGAGGATCATATCGTAGTAACGCTTGGCAATTATGGCAACAGTAATTTTGTTTATCAATGTATGAATGCTTCGGATTCGGTACCTACATTTGTGAGCATCCAAAATAACTTACCTCTGATGCCGGTTTACAGCGCCGTGATTGATGCTAAAAACCCAAATACTATATATCTTGCTACAGAGTTTGGGATTTATGGGTCTTCTGATGGAGGCGCATCATGGACGGAAGAAAACGGTGGAGAGATGGAAAGGGTGGCTACATTTATGATCAGACAGGAACCTCACCCTAAATATACTGACAGCTTTGCGCTCTATATAGGCACACATGGCAGAGGATTATTTTCTGCCGGATTTGATCCAAAAAAAGATTTTCTGAGTATCAATGATCCAATAGAACCGGTTAAAAGCTCCAACTTCGTTGTTTATCCTAACCCTCTGAGTAATGTAGGATATCTCGATCTTGAGCTCACGAGAAAGGAAGACATAGAAATCCGGGTCTATGATATTAATGGTCGACAGGTTTTGAATAGCTTATTGAAGGATTATCCTCCGGGAAAACATAGAATTCGTATTGATGCCAGCAGTTTTCCCCGTGGAACGTATTTCATAGGCGTGTATTATGGTGAGGAATACCATCATTCGAAGATGATCGTACTCAGATAAGCTTATATATTTGCTCGGATGGCCTGAATCACTTGTTCATCCACATTCATTCCTAATTCTCGCGCTTTAAGAACATCCCTCAACGCTTGTTGGAATTCTTTCTTTTCGTAATGGGCTCCGGCGCGGAAAAAATAAGCATCCGCTATTTGAGGATCTATAGATAAAGCCAGGTTGCACTGGATAATGGCATCATCAAACCTTAGTTGCTCATTAAATATCTTGCCCCTTATCACATAAGCCATCGGCAAGTTTGGATTAATTTCAAGTGCTTTCTCAATATCCAATAGAGCGGTTTCATACTCAAGCTTTACTTCGTATGTTCTAGCACGGTTCACATAGGCAATTGCCAGGTTTGGATTCAATTCTATTGCCTTATTAAAATCAATTATCGCCTGATCGTAATTACCTTGTTGTGAATACACGAAACCTCTGTTTACCCACGCGTTAAAATTTGAATCATCCAAAGAGATAGACTTGTTCAAATCCCCTAATGCCATGTCATAATTATCTCCCAGTAGGTAGGTTTCACTTCGTTTATTGTATGCCATTGAAACACCTGGGTGATTTTGAATGACATCAGTCCATAGTGTATTGCTGTCCTTCCAGACAGTACATCTTGCCCGGGTAAGATAAATATTGGCAATGACGACGGTAACGAGTAAGATAGCTGACACCGTCCTGACCTGTACCTTCAGTTTTCTCTGTTTCATTTTCTCAATCAATAATAATATTCCTTCACTGATTAAGAAAAACAGTCCGACGTAGGGTAAGTATGTGTAACGATCGGCCATGATTGCAGCTCCAACCGGTAAAATTTGGAGGACCAGTAATATTGTTACCATAAAGAAGCCAGCTCCAAAAAATATCAATCTCGTCTTTTTCAAGGACCAGAACACGAAAGCTGCTATTCCAATAAATAAAACCGGTAGGGAATAAAACCAACCCGAAATTTCAGCCGGATACGGATAAAAGGTCGAAAGCTGTAGTGGAATAAACATTTTATATAGGTACATTCCAAGGCCATAACCTGCGAACACTACACGATCCATAAAGGTGTACACTTCCAATGCACCGAATGCTTCAGAGGATCTCTGTGCTACCAGTGCTAATATACCTGCGCCTACGGATAGGGCGACGAAGGGTATCTTTTCGAGAATAGATGAAGAAGTCATCTTCCGCCGTTTATAAATATCTATGAGAATCAAAACAATGGGCAAGGTAACCGCCATGGCTTTTGATAATAATGAAAGGGCAAAACATAAAAAGCAAAGAAGGATGAATTTTATTTTTTGCTTATCCCGATTAGTATACCGCAGGTAGGCGATCAAAGCAAGTAGGTAGAATAAAACATACAAAAGATCCTTTCGCTCCGAGATCCACGCTACGGACTCGACATGCATTGGATGAATCCCAAAAAGTAATGATGTTATAATTGCAGCTATTATTCTACCTGATAATAAAAAGATGAAGAAGAAAACCAGCGCTGTGTTGATCAAATGCAGAACCAGGTTAGTACTATGGTAAGTTGCCGGATTGAGTTGACTAAACTTGTATTCGATCGCATAGGATAGCATCGTTAATGGATGATAGTTTCCTGATTCGAAGGATGAGGATGAAAATGAAAAGGAGTTCGCTACTGACTTAAAAGTAAGTTGACGAATCGTGTAATTCTGAGTCACGTAGTATTGATCGTCCCAATTCGTAAAACCATTTTGTACAGAGGGCCAAAAGGCTACCAGCGTGAGCAATAATATTCCCAACAGAATAAGCCTTTTCCTGGAAAGTAGTATTCTATCTCCTTTTGGTTCATTGGTTGGCGGCTCTGGTCTAACCTCATCTGGCTTAAGAGTATCCTGCGGTGGTGAGATAATCCTATGTTTTCTCCGTTTCTTCGACATGGGCTTTCTTAGTTAACAAAATTTCCGCTAAGGGCGTTGCTTAGCTGAGTCAGGAACTTGGGATCAGCCTGATAACCCATTGATCTCGCGGTTTGTACGTCCCGAGCCGCTTCGTTATAATATCCCACCTTATAATAACCAAGAGCCCGGTGATAATAAAGATCTGCTGATTGAGGTGTATTGCCTAAAATGCTTATCATATTTGTAAAGTCCCCGATCGATTCCTGATACCGGCCCATTTTATACAGCGTAACTGCAATATTGAATCGTGCCGGGATAGAATTAGGATCTAAATCTACACATTGATAATAATCCTCCAACGCAAGCTCGTAATCACCATTGTCTGTATAAGATGTCCCGCGCATAAAATAGGCTTTACTAAAATCGGGTCTTAAATTGATAATACTTGTGAAGCTCTGAATAGCCAGATTATAATTGCCCAATTCATTATGTGCCATCCCTCTGTTCAAATGTGCTTTTAGGTTTGTAGGGTCAATTTGTACGGCTTTGTCAAGATCGATAACTGAAAGTTGAAATTTCTTCTCATCGTAATAGGTCTTTCCCCTCGCATAATAGCCGTAAAAAGTTTCCGGGAACTTCTCGACAACATCCGTCCAGAGGGTCGTGCTATCGTACCATACTTTGGTACGATCGATGGTGGAATAGGTGAGAATCGAGCAATACAGCACAAGCCCTATAATAAGCACATTTTTCATCTTCTTCCTGAGCACAAATGCACCCCCAAGTATATTCGTAAACCAAATTGCAAAAATGAAAAACAACCCAATGGATGACACGTAGGTATAGCGATCTGCCATCAAGGTGATACCTACCGGTAGTAATTGAATAACTAAGAAAATGGTCACAACGAAGAACACAGCTCCAAAGACTATAGTCCTGGTTTTTTTATAAGTGCGTGCTGCCAAAAATGCCAAAACAAGTATTACAGCCGGAGCGATATAGAAGATCACCGGTAGTTGACCATCAACCTTTATTGGATAGGGGTAATAATTTGAGAGGTTTACCGGAATGACGAGCTTGAACAAATACATCATTGTGCCATACCCTGCATAAAAGATCCGATCAATTGTTGATGAGAAAGTATATCCCAAAGCCAGGTTATCAAATTGTGAATGGCTCGATGCCCAAACAAAGAAGGCACCCGATAATAAGAAAAACAGGAGCTTTTCTCCTATAAGGATCTTATCAAACTTTCTCTTCTTATAGTAATCTATTGCAAGCATTGCCAGGGGGAGGGTGACGGCCATGGTTTTCGATAATAATGCAAGTACAAAAAGTACCAGCGTGAAAGTCATGTATTTAACTTTTTGCCCCGGTTTTTGAAGCGCGTAGAGGTAGGTGATCAATGCGCTAATGTAGAAGAAGGTGTATAAAACATCCTTCCGCTCAGAAACCCAGGCTACGGACTCCACATGCATCGGGTGGATACCGAATAGCAGAGCCACTATTAAAGCAACTTCCTTCTTCTTACATAATAATAAGATGAACCAAAACACCAGAAGTGTATCCAAAATGTGGAGGATAAGGCTATTGGTATGAATCAGTTTGGCGCTGAGCGGGCGTATACTGTATTCGATCGCGAGTGTGATAATGGTGAGAGGGTGGAAGTGACCATTTACACTTGTGTTGAACATCTTCTTCAGATTCTCACCTGACAGACTATTAAGGAGTTCATTATCGTGTATGTAATCTGTATCATCCCAGTTGGTAAACCCGTTATTAAAAGTGGGATAAAATGCGATCAGGGTGATCACAACCAGAAAAAGCAGGATATATCTGTTTTTTACGTTCAAGGTCATCGGATTAAACTCCCATTCGTTTTTTTTAAAATAATTAATTTTTTACCAATCGAATGAACTTAAGCATTAGGATACCACGTTGAGAGACTGTTACTGTGATGGCTTCACGCAAATTGTAGTTTCTTTGATCTTGTTACTTCTTTTGAATTTGGTTAATTTTGCAACCTAATCGATGAAAAAGACCCACATAATAGCTTTAATATTTATTGCGGCATCAATTGGTATTATTATTACCATGGTTGATGATTCACTTTCCTATGCCACTTTTAAGGAAGCGCATAACTTTGCGGGTCAGGAATTTCATATTGTGGGTACACTAGATAAAGAGCAGCCACAGTTTTATGATCCGGTAAAAGATCCTAACTATTTTACATTTTACATGAAAGATGCAGATGGAACTGCCGAAAAGGTAATTTTCCTTGATGCAAAACCTTCCGATATTGATAGGTCGACGCAGATCGTTGTGGTAGGTCGTATGGGTGAGGAAGGGTTCATGGCTGACCAGATCTTAAGGAAGTGCCCCTCTAAGTACATTGAAGATGAACTGCAGGTAGCAGAGGAAAACAGTCAACCTTAATGGACAACTCAGTTGTTGGAGATCTCCTCAGACCCGGGGCGATCGGGCACCTTTTGGTAATCATTGCCTTTACCGCAGCGTTATTAGCATTTATCAGTTTCCTGCTCTCATCGATCAATAAAGAAGAGGCAATTTCGCTTCAGTGGAAAAAGCTGGGTAGAATTGCATTCTTTGTACACGCCGGGTCGATCATCGGAATTTTTGTGACCCTTTACCTTCTTATCGTTACCCAACATTATGAATACTATTATGTCTGGCGACATTCTTCAGCGGAGCTGCCATGGTATTATAAGATCTCAAGCTTTTGGGAAGGACAGGAAGGTAGCTTTCTGTTATGGTTGTTCTGGCATGTTGTTCTGGGAATAATTCTAATCTATACAGCTAAGCAATGGGAGTCACCCGTTATGACCACATTTTCTTTAGTCCAGGTCTTTCTCACCTCGATGGTCATTGGCATTTTCTTTTTAGGTTATAAAGTGGGAAGCAGTCCATTTATCCTGATTCGGGATGTGATGGTTAATGAGCCACGGTTTCAATTGAATCCCGATTTTGTTCCTGAGCAAGGTAATGGCTTAAATCCACTGCTTCAGAATTACTGGATGGTCATACACCCTCCGACCTTATTTTTAGGTTTCGCCTCCACCTTGGTACCATTCTGTTTTGCAGTGGCCGGGCTTTGGAAAGGAAAATTTACAGAATGG
>JACZTA010000163.1 GCA_022573915.1 Bacteroidota bacterium
ATGGAATGGTACAGATGTATTACATGTAATACATAAACCCGATGAAAAAGGAACAGCGTGTAGTTTTGTTCAGAAAAGTCTTTTTTATGGTGCAAACAGGTATAATGGTCTAGGTCTTCCAAATAATCCAAATTATAAACTAGGTAAATTAAATGGTAGTATGTGTGATACCTTAACAAATATTGATAATGCTCCTGTTCCACCCCAGCATATATCAATCTATCCAAATCCTTTTAGCATATTTGCTATAATTGAAATCCCTGAAACATATCAGAAAGAAAAGGATTTGTCTTTAACCCTATATAATCTGATTGGAATAGAAGTACGAAGAATTGAAAACATCACTTCCGACAAAATCAAGATTAATCGAGACAACCTTTCGCCCGGATTATACTTCTACAAACTTGAAGAACGAGATCAAATCATAGCTACGGGTAAGGTCGTTATACAATGACTTCCGATGTCTTAAGACTCCAACTTTTAACCAGGATTCTGTTTTAAGTCGCCCGGCGAAAAACAAAGATGTCGTAGATTATCTGCGGAAGACTTAAAACATCGGAGGTCGCCTGGCAAAAGCCGAGGTTGTCTGAGATTATGCGCGGAAGACTTAAAACATCGGAGGTCGCCTGGCAAAAGCCGAGGTTGTGATAGATTAACCACGGAAGACTTAAAACATCGGATTATTAGTATAAATTTGATCACCCTACACTTCGATGTATGCAATTGCAGGACTTTCTTATCACGATTCCTTTTTTAGCTCTGTTGTTTTGGCTGGCAGTGAAAATCAGGAATAAATCTCTGAGGAATACCGAGGTTGGAAAGTACTTCGTATTGGCTATTGCCGCAAAAGTGATTGGAGCCTTCGCCCTGGCAGGCGTTTCTCAATTCTATTATTCTGAACCGGGATTTCGAAACGATACATTTGGTATCTATCAGGAGGGTGAGATTATCTCGGATGCCCTTAGAAACGATCCTGCAGTAGGTGTGAAGATCCTGTTATCGGATGCCGGGGAGCTTGACATGGTAACGCATCCATATGTAAAGCAATTCGATTTTTATTATTACCGCGAAACCGACACATTCTTTTTAGCAAAGATTATTTCGATTCTAAACATCCTAACCTTCAATAATTACATCGCGGTCTCCATATTGTTTGCACTATTCTCATTCATCGGAACCTGGGCGTTATTCAGGACTTTTGTCAGCTATTATCCCAAAATACACTTTAAGCTCGCCACATCGATACTGTTCTTCCCTTCTGTAATTTTCTGGGGGTCAGGACTCTTGAAAGATTCAATTGTCCTTGGTTCGATTGGTTTATTGATCTACGGTTTTGATCAATTATTTAATCGAAAAAAAATAAAATTTTTGCCAATCCTTCTCACCGTCTTATCCATCATATTAATAGCCAAGCTAAAACCATATGTTTTGATAGTGCTCTTGCCGTTCACTCTATTTTGGGTTTATCAAACCTATTTGACCTCTATATCTTCCAAAATGGTTAAGTTTTCGCTTACTCCACTTCTCTTACTGCTTTTTGGGTTAGCACTTTATTTTGTCCCTCCTATGCTGGGTAAAGAATTTAATCAGTATTCGTTCGAGCAGCTAACGAAAACCATGCATAAGCATAATGTATGGAACTCCAGGCAGGGCCAGGGTTCGGCATATTCGTTTGGAGATGTACCTGAATCCACGCTTGATTTTATAAAAAAGGTACCGGCAGCAATCACTGTCACGCTTTTCAGGCCGTTTCCCTGGGAAGTGAAAAATATATTGATGTTGGTATCTAGCTTAGAAAGTTTGGGTTTGTTCATACTTACATTATTCGCACTCTATATTGCCGGTCTAAGAAAATTCTTCAAGTCGATCTATTTTTCACCAATGCTTATTTTTTGCCTCGGTTTTACAATAGTTTTTGCGTATTGGATAGGTCTGTCGACTTATAATTTTGGAGCACTGAGCCGGTACAGAATACCCTGTCTTCCATTCTATCTCTCTGCGTTATTCATTATCATGCATGATGCAAAACATAAGTTTGTCGGCAAGATGCATTAGCTAAATGTGGAGACTATTTCGTTATTTTGCAATAATCACAATCCTTTTAGAGTTATGAAACGTTTGTTAATAGTCTTGAGTTTTCTTGTTTCCAGTACGTTTGCCTTTTCCCAAGGAGGCGGTAACATGCTGGATTTTGATGGGCTAGATGACTATATAAACTGCGGGGTAATTGATCTCTCCGGTGATCAATTAACCATGTCTGCTTGGTTTAGAGTAGATAATTTTCAACCCAATTTTCCTTATATCTCTACCATTGCCGGAATAGAAGGTGGCGGAACAGCTTTGCTTCGCGTGGGAGACGCGGGGATCCCAATGGACGAGATGCAATTCGTGCTACAAATTGGTGGTAGCCAAACGAGGTTGGATGGTGGCCAGAGTTTGTTAACTGGTTTGTGGTATAATGTAACAGCTACTTATGATGGTGCAATGATGCGATTGTACATCAACGGCAAAGAAGATGTAAACAAAGCCCAAACGGGAAGTATTCAAGCGGTTGACAGCTTTTTTATCTCGCTGAGTTATGGAGGACGTTATATAGATGGTATGATGGATGAAATTGCTGTATTTGATACTGCACTCAAAGCCACAACCATTCAAGATTGGATGCACAAGAATATTGATAATAATCACCCCGATTTTCCTCATCTTGTCGGGTTCTGGAAGTTTGATGAAGTATCAGGAGCAACGGCTTCAGATGCCAGTTCCAACGGCTATGATGGAACGCTAGAGAACGCGGATACTTCAACCATATGGATCAATTCAACTGTTCCTTTTGCATCTGCGATGATTCAAGACATGACAAATGTACGGGCAGTCTGGGAAGCTCAAACATCAAATTCAAGCACTGTTTTTTCTATAAATGCAGCGGCTATCACCGGAGATGATGCCATCGTATTTGGCCATGATAATGGAGCATTGACTTATGACACTGTAGATGTTCCTAACGGTATTGATAGAAGGCTAAAACGTTATTGGAGTGTCGAACCAACTTCAGCAATATCTGCCGATCTATTTTTTGATTTGATAAGTTTAGATGTAAGTGAGATCGCTAGTTTCAGCTTGTTGGTCGATACAGATACTACCTTTATTGATGCAGGAGTCACCAATGGCACGTTAATTTCAAATCAGATGATCATCTTAGGACATAATTTTAAAAATGCTTATTACACTTTAGGTGCCGTTAACGGGACTCCGCCATCCTCCATTAATGATATGACAAATAGTAAAGTTGAATTGTTTTCTAACTATCCCAACCCATTTAGTGGTACCACATATATTAATTATAATGTATTTCAAGGCACGAATGTCTCAGTGAAGATCTATAATATTTATGGACAAGAAGTTGAGACGTTGGTAGAAAAATTCCATACCAGCGGTCATTATAAATTGGAATGGTCCGGTACTAATGATCATGGATTGTATCTGAAATCGGGGATCTACTACCTTAGAATGTTCACAGATAATACTGTGCTCTCCAGGCAAATGATTATGATACGATAACTGCTTCATACGTAATTTGTCGCAGATTAGTCGCGAATATCTTATCAAGTAAGGATGAAGAGAATCCTCTTATACATATTATCTATAGGCTTCATGGGATTTATTTCCATAGCAGCCCTGGTCATATTTTCTAATACAGTTGTTGAGTTACAATCACGACAGCACACTTATAATGCTATCGAAAATATACCATATAATGAGGTAGGCCTGGTTTTAGGAACTTCGAAATCACTGGCAAATGGCAGAGTCAATTTATATTTTAAATACAGAATGGAAGCGGCGGCCCGGTTATTTAATGCAGGTAAAATTGATTATATCCTGGTAAGTGGAGATAATAGCCGCAGGTCGTATAATGAACCGATAGAAATGCAAAAAGATCTTATCCGTAGAGGAATTCCACAAGAAAAGATCTATTTAGATTATGCAGGATTCCGAACTTTTGATTCGGTACTTCGGTGCAAGAAGGTGTTTGGACAAACTGCCGTGACCATCATTTCCCAATCCTGGCACAATAAAAGAGCCATATTCATTGCACGCCATCACGATATTGAGGTTGTGGCTTTTAACGCCAGGAGTGTCAGTCTGGCATATGACAAATCCACCCGGATACGTGAATTATTGGCAAGGGTAAAGGTCCTGCTAGACATCTACATCCTGAACAAACAACCCAAGTTTTTAGGGGACCCTGTGAAAATTGGTTAGGGCTACTGGATGACCTTCATCCACATCCTGATATCTGTGTTAGGTCTGTTGTTCCGGTCAACCGGCACCGTAGCAATCTTATCGATCACATCCATTCCATCGATCACCTCACCGAATACGGTGTAGCCCAGATCTAGTTGAGCGGTACCACCAACGGTCTTGTAAATTCTTCTTTGTTCTTCGGTATATTTCACTCTTCTACTCCTGTCGAAGCCATTTAGATCCTGATCCGACAATCTTTTACCCTGAACAATATAGAATTGAGATCCTGAAGAGGCTTTTGTGGGATTTACCTGGTCCGGCTGCCTGGCAGCTGCCAAGGCACCTTTTTTATGGATCAAATCAGCAAAGAACTCTGCAGGAACCGTATAACCGGGACCACCAGTTCCAAGCTGTTGTCCTTTAACTGCATTTCTTGAATTCGGATCTCCACCTTGAATCATAAATCCATTCATCACTCTGTGGAAGATCAATCCGTCAAAATATCCTTTCTTAACCAATTCTAGAAAGTTGTCTCTATGAAGAGGTGTTTTATTATACAATTTGACCTTCATAACACCCAAATCTGTTTTTAATTCAATGATCTGGTCTTTGTTAGCATCAGCCGATACCATAAATATTGCAATTAGTAATCCGAATAATAATGTTTTCATTTTCTTTTTTTTCTTCTATTAATCAATGATTGTTCCAAACTGCAGCAAAACTAATAAAGGGATTCTCAAATAACCAACTTTTATTGATTTAGCGTTTCTCGAAAGTATAATTATCACGGTCTTTTAAAAAAGGCAACTTATTCCGTATTTCTTCAAGTTCTTGTTTATCAAGCGTTACAGTTTTAGTAACCTCCTCATTTTCTGCCAGGTATAGCTGTTTGCCCATCGGATCCACCACCACACTATTGCCAATATAACGGTAATCATTTCCATCCTCGCCTACTCTATTAATGGCCACAACAAAAGCTTGATTTTCGATTGCACGGGCTTTTAGCAACGCATCCCAGGCATTCATTCGGATTTCGGGCCAATTAGCAACAAAAAGCAAAATATCATAATCATCCTGGTTTCTGTTCCAGGCTGGAAATCGCAGATCATAACAGATTTGCGGGCAGATATGCCAGCCGTTCAGTTCTACGATCAGGCGATGAGCTCCTTCGGTATATACTGTTTGCTCATCTGCCAAACCAAAGAGGTGTTTTTTATTGTAAAATTTATAGCCTCCATCGGGTGCCATCCATATTAACCTGTTATATAAATTATCATTTTCTGTAACGATAAGGCTGCCGGTGATCACAGAATTTTTCTTTGAGGCCATCTGAGCCATCCAATCCATCGTCTTCCCTTCCATGGGTTCAGCCAATTTTTCTCCATTCATGGTGAACCCGGTATTAAACATCTCAGGTAAAATAATCAGATCGGTCTCCTCTGAAATATCATTGATCCTGGAACCCAAAGCGCCGAGATTTCCTTCAATATCTTCCCAGAGAAGTTTGGATTGAATTAGGGAGATGTTTAGCGAGGACATATTAGATAGTGAAATCGTTTATGTTTAAAAATAAGCATATTGAGTTGATTGGGAAGCTGTCAAAGGGCATTCACAAACTACATAATTTCTTTGCCGCTTTCTCTAATGTCTCATTCGACTTGGCAAAACAAAATCTGAGTAATTTATTATCAGGCGGATCAGAGTACAGAGACGATACAGGTATTGAAGCGACTCCGATGGTTTTAATAAGAGTTGCTGCATAGTCAAAATCGTTTTCCTCACTGATATCACTATAATCAAGTAATTGAAAATATGTTCCGAAGGAAGGAATGATCTTGAACCCGGAATCCTCAATCGCATCCACAAAAAAATCTCTTTTATCCTGATAAAGTTGTGCAATGGACAAATACTCTTCTTCCTTTTTTAAAAACTCAGCCAGCGCATATTGAATTGGTGTGTTACAGGTAAACACGATGAACTGATGAACTTTTCTAAATGCTTTCATCAGCTCTTTTGGTGCGACGCAGTATCCCAATTTCCAGCCGGTGGTGTGGAATAACTTACCAAATGAAAATACTGCAAAGCTTCTGGCAGCCAGGTTTGGGTAGCTGATCACGCTTTGATGCACGTTCAGGTCGAAGATGATATGCTCGTAAACCTCATCGCTCAAGACTACAATATTAGTATCATCTGTAATTCTTTGAAGTTCCAGCATATCCTTCTCGCTCAATATTGTTCCAGTAGGGTTATGAGGAGTATTGATAATGATCATCTTAGTTTTTGTATTGATAAGATTTTCGACCATTACCCAATCAATCTCAAAATCAGGGGAATTCATCCGGATCCTAACAGGCACGCCACCATTTAGCTCGATCGTAGGTGTATAACAATCATACGCAGGTTCGAATACAATGACCTCATCGCCGTGATGTATTATGGCAGATATAGCTGAATACAATGCTTCAGTAGCTCCGGCGGTAACGGTTATTTCTGTTTCGGGATCGTATATTACTTCATACAACTTCTCTATTTTGTTCGAAATTGTTTCTCCTAATTCAGGTACTCCGGCCATAGGAGCATATTGATTTAAACCCTTGACCATATTCTCATTCACTAAACGAACCAAATCTTCGGAGCAAGGAAAATCCGGAAAACCTTGAGAAAGATTGATGGCATTATGTTCTTGTGCCATCTTACTCATCACGGTAAAGATACTAGTGCCAGCATCAGGCAGCTTTGACTCGATATTTAAACCCTTCACGATATGCTAAAATCTATAGGTATTTATCACCCTTGTTTCTTTTAATATCAGACAATATCTGTTGGACATTTTGTTCCTGAGAATTAGGAATGATCATAAGTATACCGTCTGCTTCAACGACTATAAATCTGTTCAAACCATGGATCACAGCCAATTTATCGTCAGGCATTATTACCGTTGTATTCCTCGTATCGTAAACCATGATGTTTTCGCCCATGATGGCATTTCCTAAATAGTCTTTTTCCAGTTTTTCGTTCAGTGAAGACCAGGTACCCAGATCGGACCAACCGAAGGTAGAAGGGATCACATACACATTATCAGCCTTTTCCATAATGCCGTAATCGATTGAGATCTTTTCACATTGACTATAATTCCGTTTCAGAAAACTCTCTTCATGCACCGTATTTAATTCATCTTTTCCCTCCTGAAAAATTTCGTACAACTCCGGGAGATGTTTAGCAAATGAGTTCATAATAGTTTTGACATTCCAAATGAACATCCCCGAATTCCACAGGAAGTCTCCACTTTTTACAAAGGTCTTCGCTAACTCAAGTGTAGGTTTTTCAGTAAATGTCTTCACCTTAAAAACCGGATGTATTGGATCATGAGGCTCTTTTACCTTTATGTTTTTCAGATACTGAATATAACCATAGCCCGTGTCCGGGCGCGTCGGCCGTATGCCAAGTGTAAGCAAGAAATCATTTTCCTGAGTAACCTTTAGACCATGTTTAATTACCTCGATAAAAATATCCTCATTTAAGATGAGATGATCCGAAGGTGCGATCACCATATTGGCCTTAGGGTCTATCGCATATATTTTATGCGCTGCATATGCCAGACAAGGAGCCGTGTTTCTGCGAGATGGTTCACCGAGAATCTGCTTTTCATCTATCCCCTCAATTTGATTTTTAACCAAATCGATATACCTGGTGCTGGTAACAATGTAAATATTTTCTCTGGGACAAATTTTTGTATACCGATCAAAGGTTTGTTGCAACAAAGTTTTTCCCGTACCTAGAATATCAAGGAATTGTTTAGGACGTTTTTCCCTGCTCACCGGCCAAAAACGAGTTCCTATACCGCCTGCCATTATCACTGTATAAACACGTCGCATTACTAAGTTTTTTGCAAAGATATTAAAATTGTAAAGTTTGGTTAGAATCCGTTTGTTAGCAGCGTAGCTTTAGAAAACGTAAATTGTTATTCTTATCGTATAGAAAATAATTTTATACGCTTACCACGGCGGCGGACCTTTTGAGTTCAATTTAGTTCAGCCTGCATACCGGCATTTATACCCCCCAATGCTTTGTCTATTCTTAGTTTATTTATTAACTTCATAGAGATTCTTTATTTCCCGTCGATAATAAAATGTTTGTAGAAGAAAAAATAGAAGCCATATCCGCAAGTGCACTGAAAAAAGCGCTAAAAGATTATTTTGGTTTTGATGCCTTTAAAGGTGACCAGGAGGCCATCATTAACGCAGTATTAAATGGCAAAGATACTTTTGTCGTTATGCCTACAGGTGGTGGTAAATCCTTGTGTTTTCAGCTTCCGGCTTTGTTAAGTGAAGGAACAGCCATTATTGTTTCTCCGCTCATAGCGCTCATGAAAAATCAGGTAGATCTGATACGTTCCTACAATAAATTGGATTCGGTAGCTCATTTTCTTAATTCTTCTCTTAACAAAACTGAAATCAAGAAAGTAAAGGAAGATATTCTAAACCAGAAAACAAAACTACTTTACATAGCACCGGAAACGCTGAACAAAGAAGAAAACATTGATTTTTTCAAATCCATTAATGTGACCTTGTTAGCGGTTGATGAAGCACATTGTATCTCAGAATGGGGCCACGATTTCAGGCCTGAATACAGAAAGATAAAAGAAATGATAAATGGGATAGATCATGACATTCCCATAATGGCACTTACTGCCACGGCTACACCTAAAGTGCAGTCCGACATTATCAAGAATTTACAGCTGAAGAAACCTGAAATTTTCATGGATTCCTTCAACCGTCCTAACCTTTATTATGAGATTAGACCAAAGGGAAAAAGCGAAAAGACTATCAAGAATATTATTCAGCAGATCAAGGGTATGCCGGGGAAATCGGGAATCATATATTGCCTGAGTCGAAAATCTACGGAAGAAATAGCAGAGGTTTTGAACGTAAATGAGATAGCCGCGGCAGCATATCATGCCGGCCTTGATGCGAAAACCCGGGCGAAGCGTCAGGATCAGTTCATTCAGGATGAAATCCAGGTAATAGTGGCTACGATTGCCTTTGGGTTGGGTATTGATAAACCGGATGTGAGATTTGTGATTCATCACAGTATTCCGCGGAGCCTG
>JACZTA010000333.1 GCA_022573915.1 Bacteroidota bacterium
TTGGCACCTGGATCGTTAATACGTGGCCCTCCAGCTGAACTGGTTCAATGGGCTCGAACCAGGTTTTGTAACTTTGACCGCTGATATTATCCTTAATTATCTTAAGACATTTATTCCATGCTTGTTCACTTGTCTTGGGCATTTTTTGAAGAAAATTAAAAGGATATGTGTTTTAATCTTTATTTAAGAATGCTAAAAATATTGTTAAATTATTTTAAAAAAAAGAGTTTAGGCTATTGCTTTTTATTTTACAATAACAGTAGTTCCCAATGCCCGTTTTTGTGAAAATTTATTTTCAAAGTAATAATCCATCCTCCCCAGATAAACCCCGGATGATCCCGTCTGAAATACCAAAACCTCTTGACTATCAAGGTTTTCGTAAGAATTTGGATTTTTCATATATGTATGTGTGTGTCCACCGATGATTAAGTCAATATATCTCGAATTTTGCGCTAAGACCTCGTCAGACACTTTTTCTGTATTATATTTTAATCCCAAATGAGACAAACAAATAATAAAATCGCAGTCAAGTTCATGCCTCAAAATTGACGAAATTTCGTTAGCCTTTTTCACCGGATCCAGGTATCGGGTACTGCCATATAAATTCTCCGGAACGAGTCCATCCAGCTCAATGCCTACTCCCAGAACACCTATCTTCAACTTACCTTTTTCAAAGACTTTATATGGGACTGTTTTACCGGCCATGACAGTGTTCGAAAAATCATAGTTAGACGTAATAAAAGGGAAATTAGAATGTTGTAATTGCTTTGCTAAATTCTCGATTCCCGAATCAAATTCATGATTTCCAATAGTGGCAGCGTCGTATCCCATCTGACTCATAAGCCGGAGTTCCAACTCCCCGTGGAAAAAATTAAAATATGGGGTGCCCTGAAAAATATCACCTGCATCGAAGAGCAGAACATGCTCCTCTTCTTGCCGGATCCTGTTAATTAAACCGGCCCTGGCTGCCATACCGGCTTTTCCTTCATTACGCGAACCATCCATGGGAAATGCTTCAATTCTGCTGTGTAGGTCGTTGGTATGCAGTATGGTAAGTTTAAAATAATCCTTTGCTGCCAGAGCATTGATCGGAAACAGCCCGGAAGCCAATAAAGCTCCGGCACCAGCCGCTTGTTTGATGAATATTCTTCTGCTACTCATAACTTTCTATGATGCGGTTATCCAGTTTGGATGAGAGACTAATCCCCTCCTCGGCCAGCTCTGTGATATATTCGATGATCATGGATCGTATCAATATTCCAAGATCCTTTCTGGGCTTATCTTTCAGCATGGTCATCTTATCACCGCCATTTGCAATATAATCAGGCATAGCTACCAAATAATCCTTGTTGATATCAAACAATTCACCAGCAATTTTAATTGAGGTTGCCTTTTCGTTTTGAATAATAAAAGTCGCACCTGACATGGGCCATCCTCCTGATTTGGCGATCCGGTGCAATAGATCCAGTGTGGTTACTCCGTCAAGTGTTAATACAAGCACCTTATTCTCAAATGGCATTAGTTCATAGATCTTTCCGACCGTGATCTCACCCGCCGGTAGCGTTGAGATTCTAATTCCGCCATAGTTTAATATCGCAAAATCTACTTTGTTATCTGTTAATGCCTTGGATTTATCCAATACAAGATCGCCCAACAGGTTGCCCAATAACGATTCCGGCCTGCCCTTCGACATGCTGATGGCTGAGTTTCCTATTACAACCGACATCAGCTCATCGATGCTGTCCTTATAAGGCTGAATTATATTTATTATCTCTTGATCGCTTGGTAGGGATGCATTGACAGAGATCCTCTCAGCGCTGTGTTTCGAAACAACAAAATGCCGTTCGCACGAAACTAAGAACAAAAGAATAACAACTGCAAATGAAATTTCCCTAAACGCTCGCATAATTCAATTATAATAATTATTAAACTCTAACACATTTTTAATGCCAATCCCAATCCCAAACTCAAACTTCCTCACCCCTTATACTCTCCAAACACCTTTCTTAACGCATCGGAAATCTCGCCCAATGTCACCATATTCTCTACCGATTCAATGATCAAGGGCATAAGATTCTCTGTACCACCCGCACTACTTTCTATTTGGGATAGCAATGCCTGTACCTTCTCTCCATCTCTTTTTGCCCTTAAATCTTTGAGTTTTTCTGTTTGCTTGACACGTATTGAATCGTCTACCTCAAATATATTCTCAGGTGATTCCTCTTCATCCTCATATTTATTTACTCCAACAATAATTTTATCACCACTTTCAATATCCTTTTGATATTTATATGCAGATCCGGAGATTTCGTTTTGGAGAAAATCTTGTTCTATCGCGCT
>JACZTA010000164.1:0-8607 GCA_022573915.1 Bacteroidota bacterium
TTCTCAATTTTTCAACTACCAGATTTACTACCTTTACTGCCAATTCTGAAGATTTTGAACCAGTACATACCATCTTACCGGTACTGAAAAGCAATGTTGCAGTTTTTGGACTTTTAAGGCGAAACACTGCACCAGGAAATTGTTCAGGATGATACTCAGTATCTGGAAATTTTTTTGTAATTTCGATTAGATCTAGTTTCTGGTCTATTGTAGCTGATGCTACAACGTTTACAATTTCAATTATAGGCTTTGTAAAAGGAATGAAAATTAAATTTAATAAACCATATTTAAAGAAAAACAATTAAGAAACAGAAGAAAATCTTAACCTATATTGCCAATCAAAATTAAATGTGCCCATATTCTAGTTGAAAAACAAAGTGAATCATTACTCATTGCAGAGAGACTCAAAAAGGGTGAAAAATTTGGAAAGTTAGCAAAAGAGTTGTCAATTGATTCGGGCAGTGCAAAAAAAGATGGGAATTTAGGCTATTTTACAAAAGGTATGATGGTAAAGCAATTTGAGAAAGTTGCATTCAAACTACAGATCGGGGAAATTTCAGAACCTGTTAAAACAGAATTTGGATATCACATCATCAAAAGATTTACATAATTTTCATTATACTAATGACATTGTTAACAGAAAAAATACTAGAGGAAATTCTATCATATCTGGAGAAATCAATAAGTAATTTGGCAAAAGAGGCATTTACGAATTTAGAATTCGATGAAGGGTTCCAAGGAACAGAAAAATTCCTTCAAAAGCAGTTTGATATCAGACTAGAAAATTTACTTGTTGCAAAAAGTAGTAGCATTCATCATTTAGAATCAGGAATGAAAAATAAGGTAATTCAGAGAAAACAAATGATTTTTGGCCAAATTTCTAAACAATACAAAAATTAGAGAAAAGCATCTAGTCCTGTTTTTTCAGGTTCGATTCCTTGATTTTTCTCCAATACTTTGGTCATATTATCACCCATAGATTTAGCAGCTAGCATCTTTCTTTTTCCTATCCAATAGTATCGCTCATCAATAGTATTTTTGGCAATGAGTACTACCAGTTTACCAGTGTCTTTCCGTCCAGTTCTTCCCCTTCTTTGTATATATCGAATAGAGCTCGGTACGTTATCATAGAAAATAACTTGATTTACTTCCGCAATATCTAATCCTTCTTCGCCAACACGTGTTGCAACTAATACTTGAAAAACTCCATCTCTAAATTTTTGTACAACCTCAATCTGCTCTTTTTGTTTTAGGCCAGTTTCACCTGCTTTGCCAATTAAAATTCCTGCAGAAACACCCATCTCCGTTAGTTTATTGAAAATCAAATCAACCGAGTCTCGATAACTCGTAAAAATCAAAGCCTTTCCAGGAACAGATTCAAGAATTTCTTTTAGTTTAGGAATCTTGGAATGTTCAATCCCTCTTGACTGTGCTTCTTTGGCAAGATGGACTGCCCTAGTAAAATTAGGATCAACATCAAAAAGTTCTTTGACTCCTGCACCTTTTTTTTTCCGTGCACGCTCACAAAATTTTAGAAAAGGAGTTATTCCATGAGCTTCAAGTATACTTAATGCATAATGAATTCTAATAGCAGTAAATAGAGGTTTTGCAGAACGTCTGTTCCGACTTAACACAAACTGTCTAATTCTAAGCAGAGCAGAAAGTGATTGTTGTTCAGCTAGACGAATACCATTCTTTTGTAGAGTATCATATCTTTCATTTAATGCTAATTTCCTTTACAGGTATGCCGGTGTAAATTTAGACAGCTACCGATACGGAGATGAACTTCTCACTTCGGTAAACGGAGCTTATGCAATAGCTGATTTTATTGCAATTAACCTGCAATTAAAAGGAAGATTTGCAGATAAAGATTATTGGAACGGAAGATTTCTACCTAGCACAGGCGGAACATATATTGATTTGACTCCAAGTATAATTTATTATGAGGGGAGTTTTTCACTTCGGGTTTTTACGCAGCTGCCTTTGTACAGAGATTTGCAAGGCATTCAACTTGCGGTTACTGAAATGTTGGGAACAGAGATCAGCTATATTTTTAGTTTAAAATAAAAAAACCGCCTCCAAAAAAATGAAGACGGTTTTATCATTAAAAACAACTAATAATCCGTATCTTTATTCATATGCTTTTTTGCGTGAGCTATCCAATATCCACCGATACCATAGATCTTTGAATCAGACCAGGTAGCAATTTTTATTGTAAAGCCATCTCTTGATATAGACATAGGACTAACATTATACCTAACATTGGTTTGAGTTGTTGCATCTAGCATTGTAACACCAATAATTATGTCGGGTTTTTCATCAAACGGATACACAAAGCTAACATCAATGGTCATACTTCTGTTTCCTTCATTTCCATCGAGCGTATAACCGGTATTTGTTGTACTCACACCCCACTTATTACTCTCAACCTGTTCTTGCGCAAAGGAAAGTGTTGTTAAACCAAATACTATCAATAATGATGAAATAAAAAATAGTTTTTTCATTGTGCCTCCTGCTTAATTGTGATAAAGATGAACTAACGTAAATTAGTATGTTTTAATTACTAATACAAGAATTTATAAGCGAAATAATTATTTATTAATTATAAATGCTCATTTAATTTTTCCACGGTAATATCATAATGATTGGCTTGAAATTTAACTTTTAACTCACTATCAAGCCATATTATTTGAGGAGATTCGTGTACAATTTTTAAATCCTTTGCAATACTTCTGCTTAAAGATTTTGATAAAACAACATTCACTTTTAGAATTTTAATATGGTTATAATCACTGTGCGCTTTACTCCAGTCACTTATAACCACTTCAGCCGCATTGCTGAGATGACAAATAGGACTATGTTTGAATATAATAATCTCATAATCGTTGGGAGAATTTTTTATTAATTCCCTCCACTCTTTTTTGTCCGACAACTTGTTAAATTCCATAATTCTTTATTAAGAGCTTTACATTTTCTGTAATTTTTCTTTTTCCGATTTTTTTAATCCCTCCACAACCAAATCATACGATAGATCGATCCATTCTAAAATTAAGTCCCTGAACATCATAGTCGAACTTACCGTAATTCCTGAATTTTTTCGCAAATTCATAGAGTTCTTTATTCCTCGTAACAAGCATACCCCCCTCACCTGTAGGACAGGTTTTGGTAGCATAAAATGAATAGACTCCTGCTTCGCCCCATTGACCGGGGTTTTTACCATTCCACTCAGCGCCATGCGCATGGGCGCAATCTTCAAAAAGCAGTATCTCGTTCTCCTGACAGTACTTAGTAATCTCCTCTATCTCAAACGCAATATGACCGCCTATGTGAACCAGCCAAACGGCTTTCGGGGGATGTTGTTTCGCCTTTGATTCCAAATCATCAAAGCTCATGCATAGGTCGAAACGATTACAATCCACAAATTGAACAACTCCACCAGCCTTAATGACGCTTAGGGGCGTCGCCATGAAGGTATTGGAAGGAACCAGAACTGTTTGTCCCGCAATTTTGTAATATTCCTGTAGTGCGGTGGCAGCTCCAGACCAACCATTGAACGCTACGGAATAAAGATTAGTTTTTTCCGACCAACTCTCTTCAAATTTCTCAGTGAACGGACCTTCTGTCCACTTTCCGCTATCTATAATACTGTCCCAATACTCGTGGAGTATCTTTCTATCACGCTGGTCAAAGCTTATGGAAAACTTCATACAGCCTCTTAGTATTGAAGTGAAAAATTTGTGTATTTAGATGAACTATAATCTTCATGAGGATTATTTTCAACAAACTCGCCTATTTCCTTTATAGAGTGAAGAATGTCATGTTCAGGTTTGAAATCTAAAACTTTTCTAATTTTCTCGAAAATTACCTTATAATCGCGCTCATCCAGGTTGCTGTGGTCCTTTAATACCTTAATCTTAGTACTCGGATAGACATCCTTTACCATTTCCGCCACAGCCCTTATTTGATAATTGTGTTCTTCGAAACCTACGTTGAAAACCTGATTTTGAATTTTCTCAATTGGTACTTCGAGTACTCTTTGAAACGCCTGAGCAGCATCTTCGATGTTTAAAAGGGGACGCCATTGCTCCCCACCAAATACTTCTATTGATTTTTCTCGGATTGCTTTATGCGAGAATATATTTACTACCAGATCAAACCTCATTCTTGGAGAAAGTCCGTAAAGCGTTGCCATTCGAAGGATTGTTGGCGTAAAATCATCAGAATTCATGGATAGTATAGCCTGTTCAGCGGCAATCTTGGTTCTTGCATAATGAGATAACGGGTTCAACGGAGCGGTTTCGCTCAGCTCAGCATTTCCGGTACCGTAAACACTGCACGTGGAAGCAAATATAAACCGGGAAACAGATGCGTATTTCGCAGCCTCAGCGATCATTTTAGAAGCGAGATAGTTAATCTCAATTGTCTCTTTTGGGTTATTGCTCCCTGCAGGATCACCCACTACAGCAGCAAGATGTATAACCGATCTAACGCCTTCAAGTACCGTGACGATTTCTCTTATATCACGGATATCTCCCTGGAGGATCTCAAGGTTTTCCTGATTTTCCAGATCGTATATCGCAAAGTTCTGATGCTTGAAATAATCAATAATTCTAACTTTGTAGCCGCTATCCAATAGCCGCCTCGTAAGGACAGTACCAAGATAACCGGCTCCTCCTACGACGAGCACCCTACTCTTGGTTGGAGAATTATTAGAAATATTTGTTAGATGTTCTTCAAGTTCATTGATGCAAATGACATCAATCACCTCAGAAGTATCGTTTAAAATGGGGATACATTTGCCTTTTTTCTCTAAGAGGATTTTACTTTTCTTTCTAATTATGGATCTTGTATTAAAATCAGAGGTATTCAACGTAATAGCATTTTGGTTGCATATTTCTCTAACTTTTGCATCCAACTGTCTGCCTACAAAAATTGCTCTGTAAATATCTCCACTTGTTAGTAATCCAACAAATTTCCCGTTGTTATCCACTACGATTGCCAAGCCAAAATATTGATTTTCATCAATGATAGTAATAGCATTCTTTAGGGGGTCTTGCGCATGAATTATAAGCGGACGTACCCTGTCACTCACACGATCAGATTTAATCAATGCCCGTCCCTTTCCAGCCACCATTCAACGTATCCTTGCATTGCATCTTCGTATGTATATTTGTATTCCCACCCTAAAATATTTTTTGCTTTTTCCGAGGAAATGAATCTCCCCTTGAAGTTTCCGGGACGATCTTCTTCAAAATTTATCCGCGCGGTCTTGTTCAATTTCTTTTCAAGTGTTTTGATTATCTCAAGGACTGAAATCTTCTTTGTCCCGTTAATATTAAAAATTTCGTTTTCCGCTTTTTCACTAAGACAAGCGACATTACCAGCCGCAAGGTCCTTAACATAAATAAATTGACGAGTTTGACTTCCGTCACCATGCACGGTGATTGTTTCATCATTGAGAATTTTATTGATGAAAATTGGCGTAACCGTTGCCGCTCTTGCGCGTTCTCCGAAAGGAATACCAAATCTTACTATGGTATAATGAACTTCGTAAAGACGATAGTAGTTTTTAACAAAGAGTTCTGCTGCTATTTTCGAAGAGGTGTAAAGATGGTCAGGATTCTGAGCATAGGGGGTTTCCTCCGTTATCCATTCATCCTCATCTCCTTCAGTAGATCCGTATATCCATTCCGTTGATGCCAATATTACACGTTTTACCTCATTTATTTTTGCAGCCTCAAGGACGTGTAAGACACCATGGGAAGTAACTTGATTTGATTTAAGCGGATTTTCATAAAATATATTGACGTTTGCTTCCGCGGCTAAATTATAAATAATATCCACACCATTTGTCGCTTTCAACAGCTCCGGGAGATCAAGTATATCTCCTTTAACATATTCGCAAGGTTGGTCGTATATCGGTGATTCTAAATCATAAATAATCGGTGTATGCCCCTTTTCAAGGAGCGCATCTATTATATGAGAACCTATGAAACCCGATCCCCCGGTTACCAGAACTTTACTCATTTACCCGCCATTTTATATTTATTAACATGATAATCGGCTAATATTATGTTTGAGCCATATCTATTGCAAGATAAATATTCTTTACCCTTTTCAATTAAGAAAAAACAATCTCAATTTAATTATAAGGTATACTTACTGATCCTCTTTATAGTTCCCAACCAAGATCAAATAAACTCCAGACGCCAATATTTACGTATGTATTGGATTGGTCGACTCCTCGTTCGTTATCAAGGTTATCTGTCGATATATGCCCAAGGTTAACTGTTATCCTATAACTATTACTCGGTTGATACACGAACCCTATATCTACTTTCAAACTTTTTTCCACCACGCCGTTTGGGAATGGTTCACTGTAGCCTTCTTCTAACGAATTATTCAACCATGGCTCATCAAAAAATGAAATTACTCTCCCTTCACCCTGCCTAAGATAAACCCCTGAAATCCAAACTTGCCGATTCTTTTTTAGCCATAATGATTGAAATATCTCCAACCGATCAAAATCATTTCCTTGAGCATACCCTATTACCTTATTACGGTGAACGTATCGGTCGATTCCATACGGCCTCGGAGTATTATACGTCCTATTTCTTATTTGAACATACTCGATACGCGTAAGAGAGCTTTTCTCACTGAACAACCTCGAAGTTTCAATACCCATTGAAAATCCTATTTCATCAGGCTCAAGATCCGTTACCACTTCATTGTCTATTTGAAAGTCGTCAATCAGTAATTCGCCATAAAGTTTATAGCCTTCTTTGAAAAACCAGGTGAGGTCGATAGAAGTAAGCAAGTTACCTTGCACACCCTGGTTTTTTTGTAACAGACCGTAAAAAATGAATGGGTTAAGATAAGAAAATTCCACTCCACCGGATGGTCTTGCGGGGTATAAAAACGCTTCATTTATAGCAATATTTATTCCCTTTGAAAACTTTATCCCAAGAGAGTGGACCGATAGATATCTCTTAACTCTGATCTTCCGACGGTTGTCATAAACATCGTTGTGAATTACATCGTCCAGCTGAGCGGTAGCGCTTACAAAATTCAAGGCGCCTGCCTTAAAGCCAAATTTAAGCATATCGAATGGTCTTGAATTATCAGATATAAACAATGTAAATGAATGTGTAGGACCCCATCGAAGGAAATCTCTCCCAAACAAAAAATTGAATTTTCCCTTTTGAATCGATACATAAGATTGCTCGGTAAATGTACCAAAATTTTCAGTGATTCTCCCAACGTATGAACTGTCATCGGAGAGGTTTTGATCAATAGCCATTCGACTGACGAAAACAATATCCTTTCCTAACTGCAGACTGCCCCCGATCCTAATATTGCTCCTTCCAACCGCTATGTTGTCTACATCCTTGAGCTCATATATCAAGAGACTCTCTAACCTAAGGCGACTTATATCATTATTCTTTTTATTACTTTCAACCTCGTTGCAGTTTGCACAGAATTCAGCCAAGAGGAGATCAACGAGCCAAAGATCTGCCGGAGAAATTTTCTTTTCACCGCTTTTTACAGTTTTCTCAAGATTCAAAAGTTCTTGTACCACATCACTCCGGTTGTATGGCTTCTGCCTGACATCTAATCCGAGGATGTAATTATTCAATATGAATCTGTCTATTACATCATACCCCCAATGATAGGTTGGAATTGTCTCAGGTCCTTGCGCATTTACTCTGGTAGCGCTAAACATGATGAACAGGAGTAGCGCGAATTGCAACGATACGTTCTTGTTTATTGCTGACACCGACGAGAAGAAACGCTTTAAAATCCTACACAAGGTAAATTTTATTCGCCGGTTCCATGTAGTACTGTTGATATTGTTTTGAAAAAAATCTGAATATCCAATCTGGGTGACCAGCTATCTAAGTAATGCAGATCTTTTTCAATAAAATTGGAATAGCTATTACGATCATACGCTTGTGTAAGACAAGTCATACCCGGTAATACTGAGAGACGTCGTCTTTGACAGTCCTTATAATCTTTCAACTTGATAGAATAAGCTCTTGGTCCGATGAAGCCGATTTCCCCACGAATTACGTTTACAAGTGACGGAAGCTCATCAATGCTTGTTTTTCTCAGAAATAATCCAAATTTTGTCACCCGTGGATCATTTTTCATCTTAAACAGACCGTCTTTTCTGATATTGTTATGGCTAAGTTTATTCTGGTCTTTATGGGCATTCTCATACATAGTTCTAAATTTATATAGTTCAAATTGCTTCCCATAAAATCCATACCTGGTATGCTTGAAAAAGATCGGGCCCGTGCTGGTTAATTTTATGAGTATTGCGACCACTAATAGAGCCGGTGAAAGAACGACAAGCATGCTTATAGCTAATAAAAAATCTAACATCCATTTTATATAAAGCTTTACGGGAGAATACCGGACTAAACCTGCCGATATCAAATTATTTTTCGTAAGCACTCTATTGGATATATCATGGTTGCCATTTTGAATGTTAAAAGCAATACCATAGCTATTACATAAATTTTCAATTTCGAGATAATTTAAACCTTTACCTTTTCCATTGTTACTTATCAGAACCAAATTATCTATCTCTTTCTACTTTATATT
>JACZTA010000164.1:8617-9264 GCA_022573915.1 Bacteroidota bacterium
TGAGTTGCATGTTTTCTTCAGTTTGGTCATCATAATCTTTTATATGCGCATACGAAGTAACCATCTCACGGGTAGTAGATTTTGAGCTTAGGGAATTATTTGAGTTACCCATCATATAATACTCTACATCGTCGGGTTGTCCAACCACCATACTTTTAGAAATCGGGTCCCAGGCTTCTATTCCAAACAAACCGCCTACGCCCCATAGCAGAAGTCTCATTGATAATATAATAGAACCTACCAATAAGACTGCCAATAATGCAGCCGAACCCGATAAAAATTCGGAATTTGTTACCATGGTGCGTGAATAAATTAAACTTGATAACAGGAGGGTTATTCCTACATAGCTTACTAATACAGTCCAGGTTACTTTCGTTTGGTCATAAAGCCATTTTCTAATAATATAGAGTCCAATTCCCCATATAAAGATCATTGTTGTTATCTCAGCAAGTGTAGATGCTTTGTTTAGCTCTTGGATAAAACCAAAGTTTCCACTGTTACTCATTTCTAAAAGAAAATATATCCCGAGAGCAACCACCACCCACACTAAGTCATACAGATACCTCAGGAAGATAAAAAACCTTTGACGTAATTTTTTCATAATTTTTTATTGACTATATTTGGATAATTATCCAAATATTGGGTTA
>JACZTA010000165.1 GCA_022573915.1 Bacteroidota bacterium
AATAATCATCAGGAACTTCTCCGGTTATCGAACGGTACATCACCTTATGTTCAAAGTACATAACGGGATTTGGATCTTCAATCGCTGCAAGTAATAGCCCCTTGGCATCCTCCGGATTGGATGGATAAACCACTTTCAGTCCGGGAGTGTGGTAAAACCAGGCTTCATCAGATTGCGAATGAAAGGGGCCTGCACTCACACCCGCACCGGTGGGCATCCGAATCACTACATCAGCATTTTGATCCCAGCGATAATGGATCTTGGCGAGGTTGTTCACCGTTTGAGTGAAACCGGATGACACGAAATCGGCAAACTGCATTTCCACGACCGATTTTATTCCCCTGATCGATAATCCCAATCCTGTACCAATGATCGCCGACTCACATAATGGTGTATTACGAACACGATCTCTTCCATACTTCTCAACTAAACCTTTCGTCACTTTGAATACTCCGCCGTATTCTGCAATATCCTGGCCCATCAGGATCATACTTTGAAACTTCATCATCGCCATATCCAATGCATCAGTAATGGCATTAATGAATTTCTTTTTTGATTTTTTTCCCTTCTCCGCGATTGCTTCAATAGGTGATCCATAATTTGATGGCCGGTATACATCACTCAGTTCCAAACTCATATCGGCTTTTATCTTATCCTCTGCGTATACTTTCTTGAGGGCATTTTCAATCTCTTCTTTTATTTCAGCCCTTATATCCTCAATTTTTTTATCATCCAGATGTTTCTCTTCTTTAAGAAATGTTTCGTAGTTGAGGACCGGGTCTTTTTTTGCCCATTCTTCCATTAACTTCTCAGGAACATATTTCGTACCGGAGGCTTCTTCGTGGCCGCGCATGCGAAATGTCATACATTCCAGAATCACCGGTTTAGGATCCTTTCTCATGTCCCCGGCCAGATCCTTAACGGTATGATATACCTCGAGAAGATTGTTTCCGTCTATTCTCTTTCCTTTCATACCATACCCGATGGCTTTATCGATCAGGTGCTCGGCAACAAACTGTTCTTCGTTTGGGGTTGAAAGTCCGTACCCGTTATTTTCAATCAGGAAGATAACCGGTAAATTCCAAACCGCCGCTACATTCAAAGCTTCATGAAAATCTCCTTCACTGGTTCCGCCATCTCCGGTAAAAACCAATGTTACCTTCTGCTCTTTCTTAAGTTTATGTGCCAGCGCCAGTCCATCAGCAACACCCAGTTGAGGACCGAGATGCGATATCATCCCCACAATCTTATGCTCATTCGACCCAAAATGAAAGGAACGGTCCCTGCCCTTTGTAAAGCCGGTTTTCTTTCCCTGAAACTGTGCAAATAATCGTTCCAGGGGTACTTTCCGGGAAGTAAAAACTCCCAGGTTTCGATGCATGGTGAGCATATACTCATCCTGTTCGAGCGCTTCCGCCGATCCTACCGCAATGGCTTCCTGTCCTATACCCGCGAACCACTTACTAATTTTACCTTGCCTGAGCAGAGAAAGCATCTTTTCTTCGATCATCCGTGGCTTGAGGATAGCTTTGTAGAGATCAAGCAAAGCGTCCTCCTTTAGACCACGCCTGTCATATTCTATCACTCGATTAAAATCTACTTGCTTGTACATCAAGATGCTAATTGAAGCGAAATTACGATTTATTGAGCATATCATTCGGGATGCATTTTCTATCTTTACCAAGGACTATAATTAAAATGGAAAAGGTAAAGACTGTTTTTTTCTGTCAGAATTGCGGTGTCCAGGCTGCTAAGTGGTTAGGCAAATGTCCTTCCTGTGGCGAATGGAATACCTATCAGGAAGAAATAATTGAAAAAGCAACGT
Source organism: Bacteroidota bacterium (assembly GCA_022573915.1). GTDB lineage: Bacteria > Bacteroidota > Bacteroidia > Chitinophagales > JACZTA01 > JACZTA01. The sequence continues at coordinate 1,826 of JACZTA010000165.1, forward strand.
CGGCCGGTCCGGGCTGGAAACCTGAGAAGTCACCTTCAAAGGTCGCCAACAAATTCTCATCCATAGCTGATATCAGCAGCGAGAATGAAACAAGAATCATCACTCCGGATAATGAGTTTAATCGTGTGCTGGGAGGAGGTATCGTACCGGGATCATTGGTATTGATTGGAGGTGAACCGGGCATCGGCAAGTCCACCCTTTTATTGCAGTTGGCGCTCTCTATGGAAAATATGAACGTTTATTATGTTTCAGGAGAAGAAAGCTCCAGTCAGATTAAAATGCGTGCGGATCGCATCAAATATAAAAATGATTCCTGCTTTCTGCTAAATGAGACCTCCACTCAAAACATCTTCACCCAATTACAAATATCATCCAAGAACGGCTCAGAAACAGGTAATGGAAACCTATCGGTCGGTATGGTGATCATCGACTCTATTCAATCCTTATATTCGAATAAGATAGACTCGCCGGCAGGCACGGTTTCCCAGATCAAACAATGCACTGCTGAGTTGCAGCAGTTTGCAAAGGAAACAGGCGTTCCTGTTTTTCTTATAGGACATATTACCAAGGAGGGAAGTATCGCCGGCCCCAAGGTACTGGAGCATATCGTTGACACGGTATTACAATTTGAGGGAGACCAACATTACGTTTACAGGATACTCCGGACCATTAAAAACCGTTTCGGGTCAACTGCAGAACTTGGTATATATGAAATGCGAAGTGATGGATTACGCCAGGTGACCAACCCATCCGAGATTCTTCTCTCACAGAGAGATAAAGAATTAAGTGGAATGTGCATTGCCTCTACTCTGGAAGGATTGAGGCCCATGATGATCGAGACTCAGGCATTGGTGAGTCATGCTGTTTACGGCACGCCCCAGCGGACTGCCACCGGTTTCGATTTACGAAGGCTTAGCATGCTATTGGCGGTGCTTGAAAAACGGTGTGGATTTAAATTTGCAACGAAAGATGTTTTTCTGAATATCGCCGGAGGCATCAGGGTAGAGGATCCGGCCATTGACCTTGGTGTTGTTGGTGCGTTGATCTCGTCGCTTGAGGATATTGCTATCTCCTCCAAGATATGTTTCGCCGGGGAGGTAGGCCTTTCAGGAGAAATACGGGCCGTGAGCAGAATAGAACAAAGAATCGCCGAAGCGGATAAGCTTGGGTTTGAAACGATCTTTATCTCAAAATTCAACCAGAAGAGTATTTCCAAGAATAATTACAAGATCAACATCAGTATGATCTCAAAGGTTGATGAGGTTGTGACGCTGCTTTTTAAATAACCTTTAACCTGGTTCAGGTTTTAAACCCGGACTTCTCATTTATTTGTCGTGATTATTTTTTGGTCCAGGTCTGCTTGCCCGCCTTCCGACAGGTCCAAGTCTGAAGACTTGAACCAGAGAAGGAGTACACTTACTCATTTCTCCTACCTCACTCTATCATTCCAGAGTAATTTGTGGTCGTGATAACTCAACTAAGTAAAACATGGGTAGGTGATTTCCTTTCCCTGCTCTATCCAAACCTGTGTGCCGCTTGTGGCAATAAATTATTCCGGAGCGAAAAAACTATTTGTCTTCTTTGCAATCATTTCTTACCCAAAACAAATTTTCATCTTATAGAAAACAACCTGGTTCATAAGCTTTTTTGGGGCAGAGTGAAGATCAACTTTGCCACCTCCTTCTATTATTTTAATAAAGGATCGCGTGTTCAAAATCTTTTGCATCAATTAAAGTATAAGGGTTATAAAGATGTGGGACAAACTGTTGGCCGGTTATTCAGTACCAGCTTAAGGGAATCACCCTACTTACAAGATTTAAATATAATTATTCCTGTTCCACTTCATCCCCGAAAACAAAAGAAAAGAGGGTATAACCAATGTGACTCACTCGCGGAAGGTTTGTCTGATGGCCTCGAGATACCATGGAGCAACAAGATCCTCCAACGAAAAGTATTCAACCCTACTCAAACAAAAAGACGACGCTATGAGCGATGGGAAAACGTATCAGGTATTTTCGAAGTCGAAGATCGCGGGGCGTTGCAAAATAAACATGTATTATTAGTGGATGACCTCATCACCACCGGCTCAACCATGGAGGCCTGCATCGAGGCAGTTCAAAAAGTAGAATCCGTGAAAGTCAGCGTGGCTTCAATGGCTTGCGCATTGAATATCTAGACAATACCATAATTGATATTAACATCGTAGCTTCGCAGGGTATTACCCCAAAACGATGATATTCAAGCGTTTAGCCTAAAAAAATCTACACTAAATCACTGATTCCTCACGTTTAAGTCTCACATTTGGATCTGTATGCACCAAAGCCACCTACATAAGCTGCTGCTTATTGCGATTATCTCAATCGTGATTTTCTCTTGTCGCAAGGATAAAGTGATCTACAGTTCAAACGTGAAGCTCTCCTTTACTCAAGACACCCTTACCTTCGATACTGTGTTTACTTCACTTGGATCAACCACAGAGTTTTTCAAGGTCCTCAATACACATAAGCAACCCATTATCATTTCCAAAATTGATCTGGCGGGGGGAAATTCTTCTCAATTCAGGATCAATATCGATGGAATTCCGGGAATATCTGCCCGCGATATAAAGATTGAAGGAGAGGATAGCATGTATATATTCGTTGAAGTTACAGTTGATCCCAGTTTGGTTGGTACCCCATTCATAATTGAAGATTCAATTATTTTTATAACCAATGGGAACATGCAAAGAGTGCTGCTCACCGCCTGGGGACAGAACGCTTATTATTATAATGGTAATATTATCTGCAGCATGAAATGGATCAGCGATAAGCCGCATGTAGTTTATAATTCGGTTTTAGTCGATTCGGGTTGTACGCTGACTATCAAGGAAGGTACCCATGTTCATTTCCATGATCGATCAAGGTTATTTGTAAGTGGTACACTAAAAGTCAATGGCACCGCCGCTGACCCTGTGGTTTTCCAGGGCGATCGTCTTGAATCTTTTTATGAGGACTTGCCCGGACAATGGGACGGTATCCATTTTCTCCGTGGAAGTATAAATAACGAGATCAATTATGCGATTATAGAAAACGGAGTTGTCGGTATCAGGGTCGATTCCCTTTCAGAGAACAGCAATCCGAATCTTATAATTAAGAATAGTATCGTCAGGAATACATTGTCCTCAGGAATTTTAGGCCTCACAGCTGAAATTCAAGGAGAGAATTGCTTGATATATAATAATGGTCAATACTCTTGCCAGTTGGAGATAGGCGGTGTTTATGATTTTAAACATTGCACTTTTGCAAATTACTCTTCCATACTTATTAATCATAAGAGTAGTGTTGTTCGCTTAAGCAATCTGTTTGATGCATTTATTCCCGCCGACGATATATACGCTGATTTGAATGCTACGTTTACAAATTGCATTATTTACGGAAGCCTCAAGGAAGAATTAGATTTTAATTTTGACGGCAAGGTTGATTCGACTTATCTTTTCGATAATTGCATCATCCGGTCTGAAAAAAATATCATCCCTCCATTCTTCACAGCAAACAAAGTGAATGACGATCCTAAATTTGTTTTAATCGCGGAGGATGATTTTCATTTAGATTCTCTCTCTTCGGCAATTGATGCAGGAAAGAACATCGGAATCATGATTGATCTGGAAGATAATGTAAGGTCGGATGGAAAACCCGATATAGGTTGTTACGAAAAACAATGAAGAAAGAACGCTACCTGATCGTTAATTTCTGTTTGAATATCTCATTATCATTACTTCCAATCACATGATACACCCCGGGAGTGAGTTCTCTTTCAATGTTAACCACGGTCTTTTCACCGCCATAACTGCTAAAGACCACTTTGGTAAGTATTTCTTTTCCGAATGTATCATACAGAACGATTGTGGTTTCGCCATTTCCTGGTGCTTCATCCAATTGAATATAAAATTTATCTGAACCCGCTACCTGGCCTGGATACTCCTTATACGGAAGCTCCCTGTCAATAAGCTGATATTCCACTTCCGTAGGCTTCGATGTATAAACCAAATTTCCTCGCAAATCCAATTGCTTAAGTCGATAATAAACCTTTTCCCGGTAGACAGTATTATTGTCGATAATATTATACGGAATCAACGAAGTTGTCCTGCCAATTCCATTCAATGAAGCCACCCATTCATAGTTTATTCCATCAATGCTTTTTTCGACCACATATTCATAACGTTCTTTCTGCGTTGCGGTTTTCCAATATATATTTACAAATCCTATTCCCCCAATAACGTCAAACCCAAATACTTCCAAAGACAGGGCCTGCCCATTTCCTGCAAGAAAATCATGGTTCTCAGGCAGGTCAACTATACTCTTAATATTGGTCAATTTGTTTTCATCGACCTGTGCTAAAGTGTGACCGACCCAATAATCGCCGTTCCATTCGGCCAACATTAGCTTGCTTTCATCCCCCACCACATCGGCATCATTATATTCAAAAACTATGTCATAATTAATGGCCTCAAAACCATTCGAATTAATATTCCATGAGCGATTTAAATAATCGCCCGACGTATTGATTTGTTCATGGGCACCTTTGCTTATTTGAACTGAAATGAAATCATCGCTTGAGAATATTGTTCCTTTATTCAGTGTGATAGCAAATGGCGAATACGAATCGTCATCGCCAACGGGAAAAATATATTCACCTTCCAAGCTCATTTTATAAATAAGTTTTCCATCCGATTTCGAGTTAACATTAATGAAGTTTTTCTCACTGCCCCCAATCACATATCCGTACTTCCCAATTATAAGGTCATGGTCTGCCAACCGTATTATCCCCTCTTCAAGATGTAGATTTCCGTTGATTGTAACACTGCCTTCTAACACTATCTGAGGAGGCTCCTGTTGCTTATTCCTAACGAAAACATTCTGGTAGCGTATCAACTCTTGTTCGTCTTCACCAGAACTGATCATGATTTGCTCTTCAGTTCCTGAATAAATAAGTGAAGCATTTCCAAAACATTTAAAGCTTCCAAATTGACCTGCCAACCCACCTCTCAAAAAATTACCGTTGATCTCCCATCTGCTATTATTTATTAACTGGATTTTAGATTTTGAGCGGGATGTGGCTTGAAAAACCACATCGCCAATGTTCATCCATTTCGAACGATCCTTTAATTCAATTAACTGCCCCGAAGAGCGTTGTGATTCATTCGTGTTCATTATAAGGTCTCCCTGCACGGTTACACGGCAATGATCATTTAGCTGAATTCGTTGCAGGGAGCCGGATCTGTTTGTTTTTAAAGTCACAGTCAAATTACCTTTAACCCGCAATTCTGCCTCGCTATTATTGCTATGCACACCAAAAAGAATCTCCATTTTATCCCCATCAACCTGCAGAAAATCAAATCCTGAATTTGTACTTATTAAAGACTGATCATCCAGTGAAACTCGCAGGTCGTCTCCTCCCTTTTGAATCAAGGAAATTTTTCCGTCCACCAGCAACTGGCTCTTATCCTTAAGAACCAGTGAAAAATCATTTCCATTTTGTAAATAAACCTGCATCCTTCCATCCACCATCAATTTCCCATTCGATTTCAAGATGATCTCGCTTTGATTTTCCGAACTTGAAGAATTTAGATAATAATATGTCAGATCCTTAAGCACTAACATCTGGGCATGATCGCCGATATATAATCTTAATCGCTTTGTACTTTCATTGTCAGCAGTTCTGGATATATGTACAGATCCATTTACCTTAAGAAAGGAATTTTCAAGAATATTCAGATCGACATGTTGATTAATATTTAATGAGATCAGTAGTAAGTCCTTGGTGATGGTCAGGGTGCCATCGCCAAACAAACTCAAGCGTGCTTCGGCATTGGATGTATTTGTAATGAGAAGAGATCTTATAGTGATATGCCTGGCATTGAGTTGTACTTTGAATCCGTCAATAACGACATCATCATTTTTAGTTGGCAAGCAGTTGTTATCCCATATTGCCGGATTATGCCAGGATCCGTTGGAGATAACCTTAATAGTTTCAGCTGAGGACGTAAAAACCACGCCAGATAAGAAGAGAAATAAGCAGCTGAAGAAAGTTAGTGATTGAGTTTTTAGTAGGGTTCTTATCATATATTGATCATTGACCGGTGATTAAATTTAATTTTTGAAATTCCTCATGTTATTACAATTTGTATTGAGTTATTAAATCTTTAATCCCCTACTTTGAAAAATCTCTACTATTGGATTACCAGTTTTTGCTTATGCAACTCATTATCGCTGGAGCCTATGATAAAATAAACACCGGGTGAAAGCATATTATTAAGGTCGATCGCCATATTTATTTGATCATTTTCTATCAGAGCAATTTTTGAATAAACTAAGCGTCCCATTTGATCATAAAGCACAACCAGTAATTCTTCAGGTTGATTAATAGATGTCGCGTTCGAACTCTGATTGAACTCTATGTTAATCTTATCGGTAGTAAACGCCGGATTAGGATATACCTTAAATGGAATATCATAATCGTATTGGACAGAAACTACAGGGTAGAGTTTAAATTCACCGTTATAATCAGTTTGTTTCAAACGATAGTATATGAGACCGTACGGAGCATTAGTATCCAAAACTTCATAGTGTATAGTGGAGATACTGTTTCCTGCACCTGAGATTTGGGCTATTTCTTCAAATTCAATCCCATCAATACTTCTTTGGATAGTGAAGAAATCATTATTCAACTCAGAGCCAGTTGACCAGGAGATCCTGATCATATCGCGGACTACATTAGCTTCAAAGTTCAATAATTCAATCGGTAGCGCAGCTGCACTTCCCCCGCTAAATGCAAATCCGGTAGGGATGGTTGTTATACCTCCGACACTGAACAAGGTATTTGCAGCAGCGTTAACCATAAAATATTGAGTCCAGTTACTTCCGTCCCAGCTCCCACTTTTCAAATTAGCTTCTGTGCCCGAGATGTCGCCATCCACGTAAATATAACTTACATCATAATTCAAAGCTGTAAACCCTCCTGCATCGACTGTCCAATATCTCTTAATATGGTCTCCAGTTCCCATATTGGGATGTTTGGAAGCTTGCACATTTAGCGTCAACGAATCACTTCCCGAAAAGGTAGCCGAATTAATAGTGATGGTGAAGGGCGTATAATTTGTTGCATCTCCAACATGAAATGTATAAGAACCTGTTGATGCAATACCTTCTGAAAAATAACTTGTACCATCGGTGATTACATAACTGGAAGAACCTCCCCCACTTATTCCGGCTACATCTATGCTAAGATGGCAATTATCGAGCACCAGATTTCCA